>JBKAGC010000001.1:0-70328 GCA_046290215.1 Pseudomonadales bacterium
GCGTTAACTTTTCCATCCGGGCGAACAATTGTCGCTGCGTGTGTTTATCAAAATAGATAATCACGTTACGGCAAAACACCACATCAAACGGGCCACGCATAGGCCACTCATGGAGCAGGTTTAGGGTTTTGAAGGTCAGTAACTGCTTTAACTTTTGATCCACCTCGTAGCCACTACCGGTATCCTTAAACCATCGTTTGACTCGTTCCGGCGCCATGCCCTCCAGGCGGTCGGGACGATAAACACCAGCCTTACACTGGGTAATGCAGTCGGAATCGATATCTGTGGCGAGGATCTTTACATCCCATTCATCGATCCTGGGAATCGCTTCGCGAAAAGTCATGGCAATGGAGTACGGCTCTTCCCCGGTAGAGGCCGCGCAACACCAGACACGAATTCTTTTGTCGTGCCGATGAATATTCACGAGGTCTGGAATGGCGGTTTTAGCCAGATACTCAAAGTGATGACCTTCACGAAAGAACGACGTGAGATTGGTGGTGATGGCATTTTGGAAATGCTCGCGTTCAGCCTTACCGGAAGGATGTTTATCAATAAAGCTAAGATACTCGGCAAAGGTTTTTAGCTGCAAGGCACGCACTCGACGGGCCAGGCGACTGTAGACCATCTCTTGTTTGGCGTCGGTCAGGACAATACCGCTCATGGCATAAGACATAGCGGAGATCTTGCGAAAGTCGGCTGCGGTCATAGAAAATTCGCGCGCCACAAAATTATCGCTACCTAATACATCACCGGGATTAAACGCCTGATCAGGCTCAGCATGCGCATGTCGCGTCATTAGCCGGCCCCATCCAACGCGGCCTCTTTGAGGGTATTTTGCACCTCGCTAAGTTGGCTCAGGTCTTCCTGACTCAGCAAACGTTCAATATTAAGCAGGATGACCATTTTCTCTTCGATACTGGCAAGCCCCTTTATAAAACTGGTATTGAGCTTCTCGCCCATATCAGGTGCAGGCTTAATTTCATTTTGATCCAACGCATACACATCGGACACCGCATCCACGACAATACCCAGCTCCCGGTGACCGCGCTCGGTTTCAACTTGCAAAACCAACACTACTGTTAAGGGGCCATATTCGATGGCCTTCATACCAAAACACTGACGTAAATCGATAATGGGGATAATCGTGCCGCGTAGGTTAATGACGCCGCGAACATGATCTGGCGCTTTTGGGATTGGTGTTGCCGAATCCCAATTGCGGATTTCCTTCACCGCTAGAATATCAACGCCGTATTCCTCATCCGCCATGATAAAAGTGAGGAACTGTTCTGCGTCTTGGACGTTGTCCTCGTTATCCAGCTCTATTGATTTCATATTCACAGCTCCTTGACTCGCGCTTACGCGGCTGCCTCTTTACTGTCTGTATTGAGTCGCTCGGCCATTTTCACGACACCAGCAATATCTAAAATGAGAGACACGGTACCGTCACCCAAAATGGTCGCACCGGAAATGCCTTCCACCCGTTTGTAGTTGGATTCAAGACTCTTAATCACTACCTGTTGCTGGGCTAGTAGCTCATCTACCACCAGACCCACTTTGACACCTTCACTTTCCACTACCACTACCAATGAGCTTTCAATATCCCGGCTGTCGGGTTGAATACCAAAAGCCTCATAAAGCGGAATAATCGGAATGTAGTCATCTCGCAGTTTCAGCAAGTCCGCGGATTCACCCACGGTGCTGATTTGTTTTGCCTTCACCGACAGAGACTCAACAATGGACACCAGTGGGAACACATAAATTTCTTTGCCCACGCGCACGAGCTGGCCGTCCAGGATGGCAAGAGTCAACGGTAATTGAATAGTAAAGGTCGAACCCACCCCTTCTTCACTGCTCACCGACACACTGCCACCCAGAGCAAGAATGTTCTTGCGCACCACGTCCATGCCGACACCACGACCAGATACATCGCTCACCGTCTCAGCGGTAGAAAAACCAGGTTGGAAAATAAGATCGTGAATTTGATCGTCGCTCAGGGTATCCCCGGGTGCGACTAAACCGTTTGCTTCGGCCTTGGCTCTAATCTTGTCTTTGGGCAATCCTCGACCATCATCAGAGATTTCAATCACCACATTACCGCCTTGATGTGATGCCACCAGCAACACGTTACCGGTTTCTGGCTTGCCAGCTGCGAGTCGTTCCGCGGGTGTTTCAATGCCGTGGTCCAGGGAGTTGCGCAATAGGTGCACCAGTGGATCACCAATCTTCTCCATCACGGTTTTATCCAACTCAGTACCTTCACCGCGGACTTCCAGCTCGATCTTTTTGTCTAACTGACGACTTAAGTCTCGCACCATGCGCGGAAAACGATTGAAGGTAAAACTGATGGGTAACATTCGCACCCGCATAACACTCTCATGCAGCACCTGAACGTTACGCTCTAAATCCTGTAACCCCGCTTGTAGCTTGGGTAATTTATCTGCCGTGAATTCATCGCCAATCTGACCGAGCATCGACTGGGTAATCACCAATTCCCCAACCATGTTGATCATGGTATCGATCTTGTCGATATCCACCCGGATGGAACCCGCTTCAGCTTTTGGCGCTTTGCTTTTCGCGGCGGCGGCGACTGCCTTGTTTGCCTCAACTTCTGGCGGGGCGGCAGCGGTATCCGGCATCTCGACCGGATCGGTTTGCTCATCGGTGCTAGCCTCGTCAGGTGCGGAGGCTTGCGGCGTGGCAGTGGCAACCAGTGGCTCAATGATGATCTCGGCATCATCCTCAACCCACTCAAAAATCTCAGAGATCTGCTCTCTGCTGGCGTCAGTATTGGTTAACTCCAACGTCCAGCTTAGATAACAGGATTCCACTTGCATGGTGCCAAAATCAGGTAGCTGTTCTGTGGCAGTCATAACCTTTAGATCACCGAGTTCACGCAGTAATCCAAACATTCTGAGGGGCTCATTACCGGTGGCCAGAATTTGTGGCTCAGGATTAAATTGCACTCGCCAACCGGACCCGGCTTGTTCTGCCTCCGGCACATTGATGGTTTCAGCAGCAACCCCTGAACCGTCGGAATTCAAGATGGCTTCGAAGCGCTGAATCAGTTCACTTGAGTGAGTTGTATCTACTTCTGTTTCAGCCTGGAGGGACTCAACCAGGCCTCGCAGGCAATCCACTGATTCAAGAAACAGGTCGATCTCGTCCTGAGAAATACTACGGCTGCCATCGCGCACCTGGTCGAGCAAGGTCTCCAGTACGTGGGTAAATTCGGAAACCGCGGTAAAACTAAACGTGGCGCTGCCACCTTTGATTGAATGTGCCGCGCGAAAAATCGCGTTCACCGTCTCATTATCAATCGCCGCCGGGTCTAGTTCGAGCAACCCAGTTTCCATAACTTCAAGACCTTCGAAACACTCTTCGAAGAAAACCTGGTGAAATTGCGATAGATCTACGGACACTTTAGCCCCCTAGCCCATAACCCGCTTGACCGTATTAAGAAGCTGGTCAGGGTTAAATGGCTTCACAATCCAACCGGTAGCGCCGGCGGACTTGCCTTCCATTTTCTTGTCGCCACCGGTTTCTGTGGTGAGCACCAGAATCGGTGTGAATTTGTAACCCGGCAAACTTCGTAACTCCCGGGTCAGGGTAATGCCATCCATATTCGGCATATTCACGTCTGATAATACGAGATCAAACTGGCCGGTCTTGGCAAGCTCCAACGCCTCAACGCCATCACATGCTTGTTCGACGTCATATCCTGCACCTTGCAAGGTAAACGACACCATTTGTCGCATGGACGCAGAATCATCTACCGCTAAAATCTTGCCCATATTTCCCTAAGCCTCCACAACCACTGTTTCGTTTAAGCCAACTTCGGCTGTTAAATTAAAAAAGTTAATGGCTTCCTGGATCGTCTCAGAGGGCTGATTCCAGGAAACGTCTAGATGCTGTTTGCTCGCTTCCCTGAACAAACCTAGCAACAACTGCACTCCGGACGTGTCGATTTTGCCAACCCTGGCGGCGTTTAACTGAATAGGCATACCATCGCTCAGCGCCGCTTCAAGGGTCAGGTGAAGTTGCTCGGCAGAGGCGATATCCATTCGGTCGGGTAAATCTATTGCAACACGCTCGGTCATAAGTTTTTGTCCTTCACGTTAAGCGTAGCTGGCGATTGTTAAATTGCCTGTTTCAGTAACCTAACGCTGGGTGGTTCGACTACTGAGTTCATCCAGCTCTTTTTGCTCGTAGCGGGCGGCATCACGCTGTTGCTTGAGGCCACGTTTTTCAATGACTTTCTCAACGGACATACGTTCCTGGCGACGCCCTTGCCAGTGCCCTTGAGTGGTATGGACCTGTTCCAGGAGTTGCTCCACCTGCTGCTCTTGCTGGTCGATGGCCTGGGATAATTGGTTTAAAAACTGCCGGGTCGACTGGAATCGATTGGCTGACTGAGCTGTAACCGGGGGCTGATACTCATCCCGGAAGGCGCGCAATTCATCGAGCTTCTCTTGATTAAAAGCCCAATCCTGCTTGTGTTTGGAGTAAATTGCTGCGGCGTTGCTCTCTTTTGATTCGGCAATTTGCAAGATGCCACTGAGGCGATCTTTCTTCTTTGTCATACTTCACCTTACGCTCTTACCACAAAATCTTCAGAGTCAGGATCAGATCAACGTTTGTAACTTCTCCAGACTCTCTTCTAAGCGTAGTCCCTCATGAATTCCTTGCTGAAGAAATTGCTGTAAAAGTGGAAATTTTTCGATGGCGTAGTCCAAATCCACGTCTGTACCCACGGTATAAGCGCCCACGGTGATTAAATCCTCGTTCTGACGGTACCTGGCGTACACCTGGCGGAACTTCTTCGCCACCTGCAAATGCGCCTCAGAGACGATATTCGGCATGGTTCGGCTGACCGAGGCCTCGATATCGATTGCTGGATAGTGGCCGGACTCGGCCAAACTGCGGGACAAGGTGATATGGCCATCTAGAATTGCCCGGGCAGAGTCAGCCACCGGATCTTGTGGATCATCACCTTCCGTTAGCACGGTGTAAAATGCCGTGACCGAGCCACCGCCTACCTCGCCATTCCCGGCCCGCTCAACCAATTCAGGAATCTTGGCAAAAACTGTCGGCGGATAGCCTTTAGTTGAGGGAGGTTCGCCCGCTGCCAGGGAAATCTGCCGCTGTGCCTGGGCAACCCGGGTCAGCGAGTCCATTAAGAGCAGGACATCCTTGCCCTGATCGCGATAATACTCCGCCAGCCGCGTCGCAAGAAAACTCGCGCGGATTTTCATGGTGGGAGAATCATCGGCGGGTGCCGCTACCACAATTGCCCGGGTTTGGCCTTTGGCATCGAGAATCTGCTCAATAAACTCTTGCACTTCCCGGCCCCGTTCGCCAATCAGACCCACCACGATCACATCCGCCTCGGTGTAACGAGTCATCATGCCAAGTAAGACACTTTTGCCCACGCCACTACCTGCAAACAGCCCTAACCGCTGACCTCGACCCACTGTCATCAAGCTGTTAATGGCCACAATGCCAGTGTCTAATACCTCACTAATGGGTTTGCGATGCAGCGGGTTAATGGCGTCTGGGGTAATTTTTACGCGGCCGCTAGCTTCTATGGCGCCGCGACCATCCAGGGGTTTACCGTTACCATCAATTACTCGGCCTAGATAAGCATCGCCTACACCGATCAAGGGATCCGGCATAGGTTTGACTAACGCGCCGGGTTTTAAGCGGCCAAGATTACCCACCGGCATCATGAATATTTTTTCACCTTCAAAGCCAACTACCTCAGCCTCGATAGAATCCTCACCATCCACAATTTCACAAATACCGCCAAGCCGGGTTTGGCAACCCACGGCCTCAATCAACATGCCGGTGACGCGGGTCAGTTTGCCGGTGGCCTGCAACTCTGGTTCGAACGCGGCAAGATTCGCTAATGCCGATTTTATGGTGTCGATGCTCAGGGCTATAACTCCGACTCTAGTTGCTGCAGGCTTTGCGTATCAGCAACTTCAACATCATCGGTTTTCCATGCCGCCACAAGCGCTTCACGGAGTCGGCTGGTGAGATCCGCTGTTACCTGGGAGTCCGCAGTTTCAACGCGACAGCCACCGCGAACCAATCCTGCATCAGCCACTAGCTCCACGTCTGAGCCAACCGCCTCTTGAAGCCATTCCATATCTGACGGGTTAACAAAGGCCCGGGGGGCAGTAGCATTATGAGGCAGCGCCTCGAGAGCTTTTCTAATCACCCGTTTGATATGTGCTGACTCGGTTTTTAGCTCACCCATCAATACTGTTTGGCATATTTGGGTGACCAGCGGCAGCAATGCAGCTTCAAAATTATCAACCTGATCATTGGGTTGGGAGAATCCCTGGACCAGGGTATTAAGCAGATCGCGCTGCTTTGCCACCTCATTAGTAAAAGCTTGTTCCGCTGCTTCGCGACCAGATTTACTCCCGGCTTCGTGGCCTGCCTCATAACCGGCCTGCTCACCTTTGACGAAACCTTCGGTTTCACCTTTTTGATAACCCTCGGCATAACCGACTTCCGCATTGGCGCTAGTATCGGTCTTAGGAACGTGGGCTGCTTCGGCCTGATCTGGTTGCTCGTGACTTACATCTGGTGCAGTTGGCGCTGCTTCGGGGGTCGGCGCTACAGGAGGCTGGTCGTTTGAGGGTTGTCCATTGGCTGAGGGCTGTCCATTAGCTGAGGGCTCTTTATTAGCTGAAGGCTCTTTACTGGCTGAAGGCTCTTTATTAGCTGAGGGCTCTTTATCCGCTGAAGGCTCTTTACTAGCTGAAGGCTCTTTATTAGCTGAAGGCTCTTGCCCGCCACCGTTGGCGGAGGCGGTGGTTTTTTCCGGTGCGCGGTTAGTCCGACTGGCGGGAATCTTGCGATCTTTGGCGGTGTTTCTCAGGCGAATGGTCTTGGTCCCGCCCAGTTCAGGTGGTTGCCAACCTCCAGCGGCCTGGACCTGTTCTGGAGTTAATTTTGCCGGAAGCTTCGCCATGGCGAACCTATATCATCTGATCGCCGCCGCCCGACAAAATAATGTCGCCGGCATCTGCCATCTTACGTGCCACACCCAGAATTTCACGCTGCGCAGCTTCAACATCACTGACGCGTACTGGCCCTTTGGCTTCCAGATCATCTTGCAAGAGTTCAGCTGCACGCTTCGACATATTCTTGAAGATCTTTTCTTGCATCGCATCGTCGGCGCCTTTCAGCGCGGTGATCAGCACCTCGGAAGAAATCTCCCGGAGTAGCGTTTGAATGCCGCGATCATCCACATCCACCAGATTATCAAAGACAAACATCAGATCTTGAATTTCCACGGCCAACTCTTCGTCCACTTCAGAGATCGCGGTCATAATGTCGCTTTCCATGGTGGAATCCACGTTGTTCATAATCTCGGCCGCCACCTTAGTACCACCCATGGCGCTACTCTGGGTATTAGAACCTGAGAACTGCTTCTCAAGGATATCGTTCAATTCTTGTAAGGCTGCCGGTTGGACCGAGTCCAGTGCTGCCACACGCATCATTAAATCCTGGCGAACACGCGGATCTTGCATGTTAGATAGCACCTGCGCGGAATGGTCAGCATCTAGATAAGCCAGAACGATAGCTTGAATTTGCGGGTGCTCATAACGAATAATTTCTGATACTGAACGGGCATCCATCCATTTTAAGGTATCGAGACCGGTGGTATTGCCACCCATCAGGATGCGATCAATCAGACCTCCGGCTTTATCTGCACCCAGGGCTTTCACCAGGGTTGCTTTAATATAGTCGTCTGAACCAATACCCAGCCCGGTTTGACTCTCTACCTCTTGCATCATTTTGCTCATAACAAACTCCACCTGGTCATTGGTGATGTTTGCAAGATTAGCCATAGCAGAACCGACCCGCTGGACTTCCTTTGGGCCAAGGTGTGTTAGGACCTGCGCAGCAGAGCTTTCACCAAGCGTCATCAACAGCACAGCAGCCATATCCAGCTTGGCCATCTTTAACGCCGGACGAGTTTCATCGACCATATCGCCTCCTGCCCTGTGTTATTTGCTTAACCATCAGATGCAACCCACTCTTTCAATACCTGAGCCACGCGCGCCGGATTCTCTTCCACCAATGCCTTGATCGTATCAAGCTGCCTGGCGTACATATCCCCTGGTCCTGGCAAGAGCAGTTCTTCCCCACCACTTAAGGTGACGGTTTCTTGCATGGCTTCTTCTTCCGCTTCCAGTTCCTGCTCGGCCAGACGTTCCAACTCTTGCTCGGCAAGCAGGTCTTTCATGCGATCTTCGGCACTCGGACCCGCTAACAAATTCAATACGGGGCGAAGCACAAAGAAGGTTAAGAAGATTACCAACAAGCCGAACATCACCTGGCGGAAGATGTCCAGGAACCAGCTTTCCGTCCAAAAGCCCGGTGGATCCAGGACCACCTCTTCTACTTCACCAAACGGCTCGTTGATCACCGTAACCCGGTCGCCGCGGATATTGTTAAAACCAATGGCATCGCGAATCAATTGATTAAAACGCAATAACGACTCATCTTCCCAGGGGATGGTTTGAACTTCACCAGTTTCTGGGTTTATTACTTTGCGATTATCCAATACCACCGCCACCGTGAGACGGCTGATACGACCAACGGGATGGCGAGTATGACTAATGGTTCGATCTAACTCATAGTTACGCGTGGCCTGGGTACGCTGGCGGTTGATCACTGGCGCTGCTTCACCGTCTTCGCCCACTGCTTCTTCTGGCGCAGCAGCAGGATCTGGGGGCTGATTTGCCAGGGCACCTGGAATACCGCCTTCATCACCCCCGGCGCGGATCTCTTCTAAAGTCTCTTCGCTACGGATGGCGGGCAAATCCGGGTTGTACATTTCTTCTGTCTGTTCCACCCAGGTGAAATCCACCTCGGCAGCCACCTGGGCATTAAATTCCGTTTCACCCAGAACCGGCATCAAAATCTTTTGCACCTTCTCTAGCAACTCTGATTCAACCTTCTGGGAGAACTGAAACTGCTTCTCGGTTTCACCGATATTGCTGTCATCTTCAAAGTCAGATAACAAAGCCCCGCTTTGATTCACCACGGTGACATCTTCCGCTTTCATTTCCGGTACGCTATTAGCCACCAGATGCATAATAGACTTCACTTGCTGTCGCTCTAGCTCAAGCCCTGACATCAATTCAACAAACACTGACGCGGAGGGCTTTCGACCATCACGAACAAACACCGACTGTTTTGGGATCGCCAGCAGAACCCGGGCGTTGCGCACAGGTTTTAAACTAGCAATGGTTTTGGCGAGTTCACCTTCTATAGCGCGATGATAGCGGGCAGTTTCCATAAACTGACTGGTACCCAGTTCTTGTTCCTGATCAAGAATCAGATAGCCAGTGTCCTGGGGACCAATGACATCGGCGGCGGCTACCTTCATTCGCGCCTCATGAATTTCGTTGGTAGGCACCAACACCATGCCTGTCTCAGGTTCAACGGTGAAGTTGACACCCGCCTCATCTAGGACCCTGGCGATTTGTGAAGCCTGGCTGGCATCCAGATTACTGTACAGCGGGCGATAATCAGGAGTTTGACTCCACATTAAAACCAGTACAGAAAAGGTGATGACACAAGCAAAGCCAATCAACAAACCAACCTGCCGGAGTAACGGCAAGCCGAGAAAGCCAGATACCACGTCATTAGAACGGTAGCGCGTTGAATCCATACCAGGATCCGCGACCGGCACCGGGTCGGACTCCATGGGAGTTCCAACTTCTGGCGGGTGTTCTAATTCCGCGACGGCTGTTTCGGACATGCGCTATAACCTCCGTTAGACAGGCATGTTCATGATTTTTTCATAGGCGTTGACAAGCTTGTTACGCGCCTCAGATACCGCCTGAAAAGCCACGGAAGCTTTTTGCGAGGCAATCATCGCTTGCGTCAAGGTCACGCCTTCTTCGCCTTGTTCAATGGCTGTTTGCAAACGGCCTGACTCTTTTTGCAAATCCGTGACCGTATCCAGAGCGTTAGACATGAGATCCTGAAAACTCGGCGCATCACTGGGGCGCTCGAGTCGGGTCGGGTCTGCCGCCTGGTCCGCCCGGACAAAGGCCTCCGGCCCCTGGCTTTGCAGCTTCATGGTGCGCATTTGCGAGAGTACGTTTTGGATGTCCATCCGATCAGCCATGATGCTTCTCCTTAACCGACTGCCAATTCGGCGTTGATATCGATGCCACAATCGCGCATGCGAGCAAGTTTATAACGCAGTGTTCTCGCACTAATGCCTAGCTGCTCAGCGGTTTTGCTGCGACTCCCGCCTTCTTTGCGGAGCACATCGATGATGAGTTGAAATTCCTTATGCTTGAGATTCTCTTCTAAATTGCCATCTTGCTCAGGGTCTTCGCTGGTCACTGTGGCGCTAGTTCCTGGCGCTGCAACCGCGGGTAACGGTTGACCGGCATTGAGCATCGGATCCAGAAACAAGTCAGACTCCCCTACCAACTGACCGGGTTGCAGGATCAGCGAGCGCTGTACCGCATTTTCTAACTCGCGGACATTGCCCGGCCAGTCATAGTCCTTCAGCGCTTGCGCCGCGGCTTCATCAAACTCGGCAATGGGTCGGTTCATGCGGCGGCAGTAATTTTCGAGCATTTGTTCCGCCAGCGGCAGAATGTCACCACGACGATGCCGCAATGGTTCAATCGCCAGGGGGAAAACACTAATGCGGTAATAGAGGTCTTCGCGGAACTTGCCTGCCTGCACATACTCCACCAGGTTACGGTTAGTGGTGGCAATTACCCGGACATCCACCTTGCGCACGGTTTTACCGCCAAGGCGTTCCACTTCACGCTCTTGTAGAACCCGCAGCAACTTTGCCTGTAAACCAAGGTCCATTTCAGAAATTTCATCTAGCAGCAAGGTACCGCCGTCGGCTTGTTCAAACTTACCTTCCCGAGCATTGACCGCACCGGTGTAAGCGCCTTTTTCATGACCAAACAAAGTGGCTTCCAGCATGTTCTCTGGAATCGCAGCACAGTTGATAGCCACGAACGGCTTGCTAGCCCGGGGTGACTCTTCATGAATAAAACGCGAAATGACTTCTTTACCCACGCCGCTTTCACCTAGCAGCAATACTGTGGAATCCGCCACGGCGACTTTCTTAGCTAGCAGATAAAGTTTTCGCGATACCGGATCAACTACTACTGGCTGGACGCCAGTTTGATCGCCTGCTTGCTGACGGACGGTTTCAATTAAGGCGGTGGGCTCAAACGGTTTAATCATAAAGTCCACCGCACCAAGGCGCATAGCGGAGACTGCCTTGTCCACATCGGCATAGGCCGTGACCATCAATACCGGGAGCTGGCCATGCCGACCGCGGATGTTTTCCAGTAGTTCGATACCATCCATGCCATCCATATTGACATCGGATACCACCATATCCACCTCAGATCGAGACAATACGTCAAGCGCCTCAATACCATTGTTTGCAGTGCGTACTTTGAAACCAGCAAGCTTTAACGTTTCCGCGACGGCTTCTTGCAGCTCAAAATCATCTTCAACTACGAGTACACATTTTTTGGTCATGCTCACTTCCTTTGCTCTTTGGCCACAGTCTCGGCCAACAGGTCCGCTTGTGTTTTTGCTGGGATAGATAATTCCACGGTCAAGCCGCCACTACGATTTGTCCCGAGTCTAAGTTTGCCGCCCAGGGACTCCACCACCGCCTGAACCACAGCGAGCCCTAAACCTGTGCCTTTGACTTTGGTGGTATAGAACGGCTCAAGGACCCGGCCAATTTCCGTCTTAGAAATGCCCGGGCCGTTATCTTCGATTGTTAGTAACAGTTGATCATGCGTTGCAGTGCCAGTGATATTAATGGTCAAGCGGGACTGCTCCGAGGACTCAATATGGGCTTCCTGGGCATTATTGATGAGGTTTAAAACGGCGCTAATCAGGGCCGCTGGATTACAGGTTAAATGCAGGTCTTTAGTTTTGTTTTCGTATTGCACAGCGACACCTTCTAGTTTCGGTGTTGCCGCCACTTCCTTTTGCAGGCGCCAGAATAGGTCCTGCACAGTAATATATTGGTCGCGCGTTTGACTGCCACTGGCGAAGATCAACAGGTCGCTAATTTGTTGCTCGACATTTTTTAACTGCCGCAGCAACTTGGCAGCAAAAGGTGTTTTCTGCGCGGCGGGCAAAGTCTCATCCTGGAGATGCCCCGCATACAACATGGCTGATGACAAAGGCGTGCGGATCTGATGGGCAAGATACGCCACCATCTTGCCCATGGTGGTCAAGCGATCCTGACGACTCAACTGGGCTTGTAGAGCACGCGTTTCGGTTTGGTCGGTGAGCAAAATAAGTTGGCCGTCGCCACCAGGTAGACCAGCGCCAATCATAGAGCGCGTGGCAATGCTTAAGCGGCGGCCATCACGTAACGAGATTTCATGACCGTCATCAACTTGCGGAGCGAATTTGGCTTCGATTATTTCCGTCCAGCGCCCGCCTAGTAACTCAGGACCGAGAAAATCTTCCGCGGCAGGGTTACATTGTTGCACGACACCGTGTGAATCCAGCACCACAACACCACCTGGCAGTAGGGTCAACAAGTGCTCCAGCCGGGTTGCGATGTGCTGCCGGTCGATGGAAGCACGAAGCTTTTCTTTGTGGCTTTCCACCAGTTCCTGTTGCAACTCTGAGACGTGATCTTGAAGCTGCTGGTAAGACTCGGTGAGTTGTGCCGACACAGCAGAAAACGTCGCAAACGCGGACTCCAGACCCATGCGATCTTCGGCCTGGGCTTGCTCACTGGTTACTACCCTTTGCGATTTACTCAACGGTTCAATCCTTTGTTCGCTGCGTGGTCAAATAAATTGGCGTGACAACTGCGTTGCTTTCCCTGACGATTCCTTTACGGCTATCTACTTCCGTATCCCTGTACCAGGAGGTTGCCCTCGAGGTTCCTTGCCGTTCCGCCGTCAACATCCCGTCGACTTGTTGTCACGCCACCTATCTTTTTGCATATAGCGTGCCAGCTAAAAAATATATCTACATATCAATAGGTTAGATCTTGCCTTCGATACTAAAAGGCATTTTGATGACTGTTTTCTGGCGGCAATTTGCCGGCATAAATCGCGCCCAGAAAAAAAGGAGGCAAGCCTCCTTTTTCACGATGATGGTACTGAAGTAACCCGGCTATTTTTGCAAACCATACTTACGCATTTTTTCTACCAGGGTGGTGCGTCGAATGTGCAGCTTATCCGCTGCTCGTGCTACCACACTGTTAGAATCATCCAATGCTTGTTGAATCAGGTCTTTCTCCAACTTGGTGAGATAGTCCTTCAGGTTCAAGCCATTAACGGGCAACAGCGCGGTATCGTTCATGTTAACGATCTTTGGCGTTGACCCAATGTCAGACTCAAGCACTTCAACCACATCATCTTCATCGCCAGGATCAACATGGCGAAACTTCTCGGGCAAATCCTGGACGCCAATTACGCCGTACGGATGCAAAATGGTCATGCGCTCCACCAGGTTGGCAAGTTCACGAACATTGCCAGACCATTCGTGACGGCATAACGACATAATGGCGGCAGAGTTAAAGCGAATAGAACCGCGTTTCTCATTTTCCATACGGGTAATCA
Source organism: Pseudomonadales bacterium (assembly GCA_046290215.1). GTDB lineage: Bacteria > Pseudomonadota > Gammaproteobacteria > Pseudomonadales > Azotimanducaceae > JAHRVQ01. Next base: position 13,620 of record JBKAGC010000001.1, read on the forward strand.
GGTCATTTAACAGCAGCGGGATGTCCTCAACCCGTTCTTTCAGGCAAGGCATCTCGATGGGGAAGACATTCAAGCGATAGTACAAATCCTCACGGAAGCTGCCGTCGCTAATCATGTCTTCTAGATTTTTATGAGTGGCGGCGATGATTCGCACATTAGTGCTGATGCTCTCGTTACTACCCACTCGTTCGAAAGAGCGCTCCTGCAACACGCGCAAAATCTTTACTTGCATATGCAGCGGCATATCGCCAATTTCATCGAGGAACAAGGTACCGCCCTGGGCCAATTCAAAACGGCCCTGGCGATTTGAAATTGCCCCGGTAAATGAACCCTTTTCGTGCCCGAACAATTCACTCTCTAAAAGTTCTGAAGGAATCGCACCGCAATTGACGGGCACGAAAGGTTCATCTCTCCTCGGCGAGTTATAGTGCAGATTCCGTGCAACCACCTCTTTACCCGTACCAGAAGCACCGGTAATTAATACCGTCACATCTTTGTCGGCCACCTGGGCCATCATTTCTCGCACTTCGCTGACCTTGCGAGAAGTGCCTACCAGAGATCGGAACAGCTTGGCGTTGCGGCCCTGTTCACGTTGCCGGTTGATGTCGTAATGCTCGCGGTAAACCTGGGCGCGATGGAGGGAATCTAATAGTTTGTTATAGCTTGGCGGCATGGCGATATTGGCGATGACGTTGCTCTGGTACTCGTCTGAAAGCACTTCTTTGGCAATGTCGCCCAGCAGCAACACCGGCACGGTTGAATCCCATTGATCAATCGCATCAAGCGCTAGTTCCAGGGTTTCCTCATCACAGTGCACGCCAAATAGCACACAGGAAATTTCCCGCGAATCGGCAACCTGTTCTTCTACGACATCACGCCAGTCACCAAGGCTGGTGCTGATAACGGATTCACCCAGGAAACGTAGGATCGTTTCCATATCGCGACGCTGATCCACGTCGTCTTCAATTAGGAGTACTTTGATTTCTCGCCACATGTCACTGACTGCCCTTGTTTGCCGCTTAATAACTCAATCTCAAGCCGGTGATCTGAATGACGTAAATTCGTCACCGGCAGTATTGAGTAAAGACGGAAATCGGGCATTGTCAAATCAATGACGATAAAAAATTTAATTCGTCAGTTTTTTGTCTTCTTGCTGGACAAAACTGACATTTTGGGCTTCTAGCGCACCACGCTCATTTGCCGGTACACCTGATTGCGCGATTGCGCCCTGCGGAGCTGCAATACCTCAGCAGAGATACTGCCCTTTTGCTCATTAAACTCACTGAGGAGTTCGCGATAAAAGGCCAGAGTTTCACGCAGCATTTCAAATAAATGCTCATCGCTGGCGTCAATAATTCGCTTGACCAACGAACGGCAGTGTTTGTCCAGATCGGCAAGATCTTGCCACCGTCCCTGGTGGAAAGCGGTTCGCATGCCGCGGCGGATGTCGATGAGCTCATCAGCCATCGTTAACTCGCTATGGCGATTTACAGGGGTATCGATCATCGCGCTTCAACCTCATCCTTGATGCCATCCCAACCTTCTTTGATGGTCTTTACCAGACCAATCACTTCATCAATGATGTCCGTGTCATTGGCCACGCCCGCGGCAAACACGCGGCGGGTCATATAAAGATAGAGGCGATCCAGGTTTTCTGCAATTTCACCACCACGTTCAGCGTCCAGGGCATCTTGCAATGCACCGATAATAGTGATGGCAGAGCCCAGCGCACGGGACTTACCCTCATAATCCTTGCGACCGATAAAGCCCTTGGCAGTGGCCAGACGACCAATCAAACCGTCGAACATCATGGTAATTAGCTGATGTGGACTGGCGTCCATGACACTGGTTTGCACATTCATTTGTTGGTATTGCTTGGCGCCTGATCCGTACATGAGTCGCTGTCCTTTTTCGTAATGCCCACTACAACCTGCAGGAGTCTGTTTGGCTCATCGACTCTACTGCGGTGACTAAATAAGTTGACGGCTGCTGGTGAAATTTCTTTAGACAAAATATTTTTTTAAAGATGCTTTCAAAGGTTGGCCCGCCTTTTGCTTTTTAGTGACCTACCGAATGAACCGGCAATGACGGCTAACTCATGGACAATCTAAAACGACAGTCAGAACCGAAGCAGCAAGCGAAGACCCAGATCCCGCTCGGGGTCAAGCGCAAGATCAACAAGCTGCTAGAAGAGGCAAGTTTTGCCTATGACAGTACTTACAACGAACCGGGTGCAGATCAGAGCAGAATTCACAAGCTCAGAGGTCGAGCCAGGTCATTGGCCAATCGTGCCCTGGCACGACAACCGGACAATATTGACGCTTTAAACTTGTTGGGGCGCATTGCCCTGGACGATGGCGACCTGAGCCGGGCTGGCAAGATCCTCGATCAAGCTTTAAGTTTCGAGCCAGATGCCATTAGCCTGAACTATTCACGGGGTCATGTTTACCTGGCGAGTCAAAACTACGCTGCAGCTGAACAATTGTTTGCCCGGGTTGAACAACAAGCACCGGGCGCTACTCGTGCCAAGGCATCGCTAGCCTTTACCCGGACCAAACAAGGTGCCTGGGTGGAAGCGTTTGCCGACTACCGCGACTTAATCAAACACGATCAAAGCGACCCTCATATAAAAAACAAACTATTTGAATGTTTACGCCACATCAAAGCTGATTACTATGCACCCGAGTTAGAGAATGAGATCGTCACCTACTTAAGCTTTGAGGATGTTGATCATAACGAGCTATCAAATTTTGCCGCGTCGCTGCTCATTCATAAGTACGATTTGATTGGTGGGAACTCACCACTAGATCCGCAGCAGCTCTCTAACGACAAGTTCTTAAATCTGGCTTTGCGCCGCTGTCAGTTTCGCAACCCTGTGGTGGAGGAGTTTTTAACCGCTTGCCGACAGTGCATCTTGCAAGAATCCATCGACCAGCAGCGCATCGACAGTCGGTTTATGGAGTTTCTTGTGAGCATCTCTTTGCAGTGCATAAACAACGAGTTCGTTTATGCCGTGTCGTTGACGGAAGAGAAGGTGATTCATGAGCTGCGGAACATGGTCCAGGAAACCGTGCGCAGCCACGACTGGCAAACCATGGAGGTGGAATATCCACTGTTGTTGCTGAGCATGTATTCCCTGCTGCATCACAATAGCTTCCGCGATCATCTATTGCGTAAGCCGCTCTCTGCCTGGTCCAGTGAGATGCGTCCTGTGATTGAGCCGCACTTATACGAGCCACAAAAAGAGCGTGAAATTGAACGACGAATCGAAACCCTCGGTGAAATACATCACCCAGTTTCGAAAGCCGTGGCCCAGCAGTATGAAGAGAATCCATACCCCCGTTGGCGCAAGTTAGCCTTTGCGACGCCAACCGACTATGCCCAGGCATTAAGTGCTGAACTGTTGGGATTTACACCACCCTCGTTTCTCCACAACCAGACTATTCGTGTGTTGATTGCAGGCTGCGGCACCGGCCGCCACGCTCTGCAAGTCGCCAAGCACTTTCGCAATGTTGAAGTCACGGCAATTGATCTGTCACGCGCAAGTTTGGCTTATGGCATTAAGCAAGCCAGAGCGCTAAAGGTGGACAACATTGAGTTCTTCCAGGCTGATCTACTGAATCTGCCAGCCACACCGAAGTATCACATCATCGAGTCATCCGGTGTTTTGCATCACATGCAAGAGCCAATTAAAGGCTGGCAGGCACTAACGAAACTGTTGGAACCTGGCGGCTTAATGAAGGTAAGCCTCTATAGCGAGCGAGCCAGACGGATCGTCACCACGGCACGGCAAATCATTGCTGAGAACAAAATGGACGCCATTGACGAGCATATTCGTATATTCCGCCAGGCAATTCTTGACGGTCAGATTAGCGGGGACTTTGGGCCAATCATCCAATCCAATGATTTTTACAATCTCAGCGGAACCAGGGATTTGTTGTTCAACGTCCAGGAGCATCTGTTTTCACCGCTTGCGATCCAGGCATGTGTAAACACCGTTGGCTTAAAGTTCCTGGGTTTTGTCCATTTGCCTTATGACGTGAAACAGGTCTTCGACAAAAACTTCCCCAATGACCCAAGGCGCATCAATCTTGAGAACTGGGACAAGTTCGAAGAAGCCGCGCCAGATGTATTTGGCAACATGTATCAGTTTTACTGTCAGTTGCAATCAGACAATATCGCCAGACTGGGATAGGTTCGGTACACTCTGCTCTGAACCGGAGCAGAGTGTCCTATGTTTACCACTTTGATTGTCATCCTGGTGGTCTTCGCCATCTTTAAGTTTGCGCCACGGCCAAAACTTGACGCCACGCCTCGCACCACCCAGGTCCCCAACATTGCCCTGTCACAACTGCCGAACTGGCTGGAATCCCAGGAGGGCCGTGTATCACGCTTAATTGACGGCAATGCGGCGCATATTGAATGGGCCAACCCTGACAACCCACAACAAACCGAACTGAGTTTTTTATATCTACACGGCTTTTCTGCCACCTGGCAGGAAACCGCCCCTCTTACCAGCCGATTAGCAGCCGAACGAGGTGCTAACGTGGTCCACGGCCGTCTTGCCGGTCATGGTGAAGGTAGTGACGGTATGCTGACACCAGCTGAACACTGGCTGCAAAGTGTTACGGACCACTTCGACATTGCCACCCGGGTCGGCAAGAAGGTAGTTGTGGTAGCCACGTCCACTGGCTGTACGCTGACCACTTATCTAGTCAATCAGCCGGCACTAAGAGACAAGATCCATGCCTGTATTTTTCTTTCGCCGAATTTTCGCGTTCGCAGCCCGTTTGGTTTTTTACTCACCTGGCCATTTTCCAGCAAGTGGGTACACCTGATTCTTGGCCGCGAACACAAATGGGAGCCCATTTCCGAACAACAGGCTCAAGCCTGGACACACCAGTACTCCACCCTGGCATTAATTGAAATGCAAAAGACTGTGGACTTTGCAGCGCGACTGGATTACGGCAGCTTTAGTACGCCGTTAGCCGTGATGTATATGCAAAACGACACCACGATTTACCCCCTGCGGCGATTGATGTGTTTAACCGCTGGGGTGCCAGAAGCAAAACCTTGATCAGGGTAGAACCGAACGGCGAGGCGGAAGAGCATGTATTTGTCGGTGACATCGTCGCGCCCGATCGCCTGGACTGGTGTTTGGCAAGATTAAATCAATTTCTTGATGATCTAGCTCGTGATTGAACGCATCGGCCAAAGTCTGTTTTTGCCAACGGTATTGTTTGGCTTTGCCTTTTTTGCTGCCGGACAGGAGCACAGACTACCTGCTGACGCTCGCTTGCTCCTCGGCTATTTGCCCTATGTCAGTTTACTGTTGGTGGCGGTCATCGCCAGCGCTTTTAATCGCGGCCGGTCATTAATGGCCGCGAGTTTTGGCTTGCTGGTGTTACTTGCCGATCAATATTCTGAGCTGGCCTTGTTACCTGCCCTAATGCTGGCTGTGATCCCATTTAATGTTGCGCTACTCGCCTGGCTCCCAGAACGTGGCGCGTTAACGGCCGGTGGCATGACGCGAATCATTCTTCTGGTAGGCCAAATACTCGGTTTGTTTTATCTGGCGGATAGCTACGAGGCAGTCTTGAAGGCATGGCTCGAATGGCCTCTGTTATCGACCTGGCCGGAGATCTTTAGCCACTCACAAACTGCTGCCTTAATCGCCTTAGTCGCACTACTGATTAGCTTCGCTGCCAGTCATTTTAAGGCGGCGCCAATTAATCAATCACTGTTTGGTGCCAATGTTGGTTTCGTCGCCGTGCTGTTTCTCACCTTGCCAGCAGCAACCGAGGACGCCTTCTTGTTCACAGTTGCGTTGATGCTCGCCATTGGCTTGCTGCGGGACTACTACAATATGGCGTATCGGGATGAGCTCACGGGATTACCACAAAGACGTGCCTTAAACGAAAGTATGACCTCCTTAGGGGGACGTTACTGTATCGCCATGCTCGACGTTGACCACTTCAAAAAATTTAATGATACCCACGGTCACGATGTGGGTGATCAGGTACTGCAACTAGTGGCCAGCCAAATCAGGAAGGTGCAAGGAGGCGGCAAGGCGTATCGCTACGGCGGTGAAGAGTTTACCGTGGTGTTTAACAACAAAGCCGTGGATGATGCAGTGTACTTTCTTGATCAAGTGAGAAAGAACATCGAAGACTACGAAATGGTGATTCGCAACCAGGAACGTAAGCCCAATCAAGAGGACGACAAAGGCGGCAAGAAGTCCCGCAAACGCGGCTCGTACCGAAACGCCGAGAAGAAAGTCTCTGTCACCATCAGCATCGGTGTTTGTGAACGCAGCCGCGGCGAGCAACCGGACCAGGTTCTCAAAAAAGCCGATGAAGCCCTCTATCGCGCCAAAAAAGGCGGCCGCAATCAAGTAGCCACCTAGGGATACCTGGGGTCAGGATACCTGGGGTCAGGACCAAGTGCCAGGTCCAAATTGATACCGGGGCCGGACCAAGTCAGCTTGATTCAATGGCTGGTGACGAATTATTTTGCTGACCCCAATGCTTGGGTTAGTCTTTCTTGAAGGCTTCGCTGAGGATGCTGAGCTGTTGGCTGAGGAAATCCTCGGTGGTTTTTAGCTGGGATATAAGTCCGTCAGCGAAGGTGAACTGGCTCACCAGTTGAGCTTCAAATGCCTCGATGCGTTCATTAAGTTCAACTCGCGATTCTTCAACGCCAGCAAGCAGGTCTGATAACGAATCCACTTTCACGTTGAGTAAGCCGTCGCTATCAAGCAAGTTATCGAACACCTCGCTCAATTTGTAAGCCGCACCCTGGATGTAACTCACCGTACCCCGGGTACCAATGGACCCACCTATCACCCGGATTCTTAACCCGGCAGCATCGTTTTTATCACCAGTTGCATCGGTGCCCGCAGTACCGCCACCAATCGCAAAGCCAAACTGGCTAACCATATTTGCAGACAACTCGGTGAAGTTCATGGACGAGGCGATCCCCGTGGTACCCGATATCACGCCGTAAGTACCTAACCCTAAATCGAAATCTACACTAACGCTTTTCCCAGCGGCACTTAACACAGCGTCGCCATTGATGGCCGTTTCAAGAGCTGCCGCCAGCTCAGGCGCGGTGTTGTAGGTTCCCGCTGCTAATGAAATCGTGCCAGAAGCGATACCGTCAACATTTACCTTAAAGTCATAATCACCTGCTGACACCTCACCGGCAGAAACCGTTAGAGGTACATTCAAATCGTTAAGCACGCTACTTGTGACAAAACCTGGTTTTGCTGCTGCTTCACCTTCTGAGGCACGCAAGAACTGGCCGGTGCCCGTGGCCGCTTCGCCATTGATGGTACCCTTCACGTCTAAACCTGCACTTACCGTACCGACGCTGGCACCAAAACCTAACTGTGCTTCGGTATTGGTATCCACTGAGGAGAAGGAGATCGAACTCGTGGAACCATACTCGTTACTTTGGAATTCAAATCGCTGGCTATCTGAGTTGTAGCTTACCGTGACGGTATCACCGGCCTCTTCAACATTGGCGTCATTATTAATCCTAAGCTGGATCTCCTGCGCCAACAAACTCGCCGAGGCGTACTCCCCCTGACTTAAAGAGATCGTTTCTGACGTAACGCCGTTAACGTTCACCACAAAGGAGTCATTGTCATCATCAATAGTAATAGGGTTATCCAGTGCGGCTACCGTTTCGCCCTGATAGTTACCCTGGGTGGCTACCTGGGTTAGCTCAACCACATACGCACCCGGCTGGGTATCAAGACCGGTGTTAACTACTTCAATTAGAGGATCGGTAGATGATGTATTGGTGGCAAACAAACTCACCACCGCATCTGGGTTCTCCTCGATGGCGGCATTAAATTTGGTCGCATCGAACTCCAACAAGTAGTCGTTATCCTGGTTCGTGGTAATGCCCACCTCGGACAAGGTACGAAACGATGAGTCCGTGATGCCATCCACCACGGTGTTCATCACATTACGGATTTGCGTATTAATGGTTCTAAGGGTTGAATCACCCAGCAGCAAGCCCCGCTCGCCTTGTTCCAGACTAAACGTGGTCAGTTCGTCGCTGATCACCTTTAGCTCGTTGTATGCATCTACGAATGACTCAATACGAGTGATAATACCAGAAGCATCACTGGCCAAATTCAAATTAATCGGTTTACCACTGTCAGCAGACTGCAGATTTAACGTCACGCCATTGATCACTTCAGTGACCAGATTGGTTTCCCGGGTGACCGTTAAACCGTTCACTTCAATCTCAGCAGATTGCGCCGTCTGGGTTTGCACCAGGCTCCCATCAGTACCAAACCGTTGCCCTAAATTAGGATTCAAACCCAGCTCGCCGTTGTCCGCTGTCACCTCAATAGTCTGGTCAGTTCCGGTGGCAAGGGTAGTCAAGATCAAACCGCCGTCTTCTTCATCGATTGAAGCGACTACATCACCAGCAGACAAACCGGCTGCCACTAGCGCTGTATCGAGGGCTGCCTGAATCGCGATTCGATTGTCTTCCGCTGTACCACCGCCGCCGCCAAGGTCTGTAGTGGCGTCTGCATCCACGGTGACATCGATATCCGTGGTAGCACCCACACTAAGAGTAAACGTGGCGTTGGTGCTGGCAAAATCAATGCCGGTGGATAGATCGGTAGAGCCACCCTCGGTAATTGCGCCAACGGCATCTGCACCATTGTAGGTGCCATTGTAAGCAAACTGCGATAAACCGCTGCCAGCATCGCCAGCAACGAGAATTTCCATGCTGTTGGCCACCCCTGGATCTTCTGTAGTGAGCAACAATCTAAAACCCGTACCGTCATTAACGATACTCGCATCAACGCCGAAATCAGCGTTGTTAATGGCCGAACGTAGGGAAGACAAAGTGTTGTTACTGGAGTCAATTACCAGAGTTTTACTGGTCTTGCTCGTATCTAAATCAAAACTATCGTAATCGGCACCACTGTAATTGGTGGTACCAAAACGAAAGGTCAGCTCACCGGAGCCAACCACATCGGTAATGTTGTCGTAGGATTTGCTTACCAGCGAATGAGCTTGCGCTAACTGGTTGATGGTTACGGAATAAGAGCCGGCTTCTGCCAGGCTCGATGCGGTTGCCGTGAGGGCACTAGAATCACTGGTGCTTGCGGCAATGGCTTGTAACGAACTAGGAGTACTCAAAGCATCGGAAGCGTTGCGAAACGTTTCCAGTGCACTGGTCACCGTACCGAAAGCAGAGATTTCCGCTTCTAGCTCTTCCTTCTGTAAGTCGAGACGACGATCACTGGTGGCCCGTTCTGCAGCAACCAGATCATCCACCAACTCAGTGGTGAGAATGCCTGAACCTATACCTAATGATGAGATCGATGCCACAGTTCATTACCTGAGTATTTGTTTGTCGAAAAAACGCCAAAATCGCAGCAGTGGTAACCACTACTACGATCCTGGTGGCTGCGAACCCCAACCTTCATGGCGGGGCCGCAGCGGTTACAACTTATTGTTTAAGCTAGTGCATCCTTACACTAAAGCGCTAAACAAAAGCAGTGGTTCTTCGTTATTCAATTTCTGTGCCAGACTCAAGGTTACCTCCTCGGGTATCTGACGAATCACTTCGTTCGACTGGCTATCGATCACCGTAATCACCGATCGCCCGCTGTCCTCGTCAAGCGAGAACCTTAGGTCACGCTGCACAGATTGAATGTAGTCATTGAGTTGCGCCACTGCCTGCGCCACCTCTTGTCTACTCTCATCAGCTATTGCTGAAGTCTTCGCTGCGACATCCTTTGCCTCAGCTAGCGGCAATTTATTGCCACTTGAAACCACGGGATTAGTACTCGCCTCCGTTCGTTCTCCACCCCGCGTCTCAGTACGCTGCCCAGCATTCGCTGCGCTTTGTGGATTAATGATAGTCATAACGAACCTCGATGGGATTTGGTTGCTGGCGTTTTAGCCTGGATTTAACCTTTAAGTTAAAACGCCAGTTTCCAGATCACTATTAAATGCTTCTCCAAAAAACCTTAGCGGCCTATTACTGTAGTAGTGATAGAACCTGCTGAGGAGCAGCATTAGCCTGAGCGAGAATCGAGATACCAGCCTGCTGCAGTACCTGAGTTCGAGACAACTCGGCCGTTTCAGCGGCGAAGTCAGCGTCAAGAATTCGAGAGTTTGCAGCCTGCAGGTTCTCAACCGAAATCGACAGGTTATCGATGGTTGACTGCAAGCGGTTCTGAATCGCACCTAAGTTCGCTCGTTCGGATGATACCGAAGACAAAGCGTTATCAAGAGCGTCCAGGGCCGAAAGTGCACCGTCCACTGTAGAGATATCAATCTCATTCAGGAACTGACCGCTATCTGCGCCGCCGTAAGTACCGGCTTTAATACCGAGACCTTCGAGACCACCGAAGCCGTCTTCACCCGTCGCACCGTTTGTACCAGCGGCCACAGTGAACTCGCTAGAAGATGACAAGCGGATGGTAGAAGAAGTGGTCGCTGCGACATCGGCGTAGCTTACGCCTTCTGCAGAGAAGTCAGCTTCTGCAATACCTTTGACACTAGAATCCAGACCAATGTTCAGACCGGTGAAGTTAGTGCCTAGAGTATCGATCGCCACAGATACGTTACGACCATCCTCGGCAGTCAGCGTGATACCGCCACCGTTATCAGTTGCAACAACACCTGTTTGACCAGCAATCTGGTTGATCGCACTGATGGCGTTTGCGCGGTTAGTTTCTTTATCAGCACCCAGGGACAATTGACCCGCTGAGATACCGTTAATGTAAACCTCACCAGCATCGCCGTCGGCAACTCGATCCGTGTTGGCAGTACCACCGCTAACCACAGTGGCGTTCACAGTCGCTGTGACACCTGTTGTTTCAGTTGAGCGGTTAATCGCAGCAGCGATCGCAATACCACTAGCGGCCTTGTTAGAGCTGTTGGCCAACTCATTAGAGGCTGTATCGTCAGAAGTACGTGAAGCCGCGATACTCACACCGTTGATGCGCAGGTCACCGTCGAGCAGGCTACGAATGGTTTGAGTTTCATTTCCGTTCGCACCAGCCTGGGTGTTGATCACGCCGGCAGAAGCACTACCGTTGCCGTCGAAGCCCAGATCTGCGGCCGCGTTACCTGTGACAGCAACCACGTTGCCTTCACTGGCTTGAGTCACGTCGTTATCAGTGATGGTGATCACACCGTCTTCTGACAAGGTCGCAGTAGCGTTAGTCAGCTTGCTGTTTAACTCATCAACGATACCTTCGCGGTCTGTGTAGCTACCTTCCAGTGTAATCGTCTCGTCACCGCCTTGGAGGCCAGTGATGGTGAGCGTATTGTTTTGTGCTGGCTGATCACGACCGGTATCAGTGACACTAGTACCATTCACATTGGTTGTGATGTTGGTGTCAGAACCAGAGGCAGAGAAAGACAGCGTGTTGTAAGGCGTGGCATTACCATCACCAAGACCTAAAGCGTCAAGACCGCCACCTGCACTACCTTCAGTGAAGTTATCGATAGTGAAGGATACTCCGGCTCCAGCGTCGTTACCGGCGGTGAAGACCAGGAAGCCGTCGCTATCGAGGCTAGCAACAATATCGTTAGCATCATCAGTCACTGAATCCAGTGCTGTTTGGATGTTAGCGATCAAAGCATCGTTGTTACCTGCTGCTGCAGTATCCAGGGTAACTGTCCCGGAAACTGGCGCTGAACCTGAACCATCATCGAAAGTGATGTCGAAGGTCACAGCTGCGTTTGCCGCATTGAAGTTGAAGGTATTATCAATCGCGGTGTCAGTGGCTTCTTTAATGGAAGCTTGTGGACCGGCGGCAGTGAAGTTTGTTGCCGTCACAGTACCTGTGTCAGCAATCTCCAGGCTGCTTGTGGTCCCAGCAGTATCAACAATCTCAATGGATGCATTGGCGTCGGTCTTGGTGTTGCTAAAGACCAGTTCACCGCTGTTGTTGACAGATACCAGAATGTCACCAGCACTGTAGCCGTTGACGCCACCACCGTAAGTGTTAGCTGCATCAGCTGCTGCGAAAGCTGCATCCAAACGAGTTTGAATATCCTGCACCAACTGGTTAGCTGTAGCGTTAGCCACACCACCACCAGCGTCCGCGACAGTGATAAAGTCACCACCGTTGAAGGAAATATCAAAGCTGTAACCCGCGCCAGCGCCGTTTGACAGGTCAATCCCGGTTAGACCATCACCTCCAGCTGTGCTGGCAGTAGCGGCAAGGCCCACATCCTGAGCAATCTCAGGTCCGTAAGCGGCCTCGGTACCAGTTACATTCAAGGCAGCAAGGGCGTCAGCACTACCCACAAAGTTACCCACTGTGAGGTCAATATCTTCGCCTGTTGCACTGGTCTCGAATACCAGGTTGTTGTCCTGGTCGATAGAAGCAGTGACATTGGTGCCCAATGCAGACGCTGCAATCTTGTCATTCACTTCGCTCAAGAAAGCTGCATCAGCATCATAATCAGAGCCTGTTGCAGTGAATGAGCTTGTGGTGGCAACACCAAGACCAGTCAAGCTACCTGCAGTCTCAGATGCAAAACCAGACAGCTCGAACGACACGTCGCTGCCGCTATCGGCACTGGTGATCACAATGTTGTCATCAACAGTGTTGTAGGAAGCAATCAAGCTCTGGCTACCTAATGCGGTATCAAGAGAAGTCTGCAAGTTAGCCAGGAAAGCATCCATGTTAGCGGCCGCTGCAGTATTCAAGGTAGCAACCGCTTCAGTAGTGACACCATCCGCTGTGTAAGACACGTTGAATGTTACCGCTTCGTTGTTACCGTTGAAGGATGTAGTTTCAGTTAAGGCACCACCGCTGAATGTTACTCGAGCAGCAGCATCGCCCTGGAACGTGCTGGAAGTTACTTCACCAGTCACACCAACTGTGTAGGCTGCGCCTTCACCTGTGGTTACGCTAGCGATCTGACCGTCGTTCGCACCGTTACCACCGTCAGCATCAATACCCAGCGTGGCTTCACCGGCTGTAGTTGCTGTGGTCAATACAATATTGTTACTACTATCAATGCTAACTTTCACGTCGCCTGCTGTGTAAGCATCAGCGGCCGAGAAACCCACGTTAGCGGCAGCAAAAGCCGTATCAAGAGCGGTTTGTAAGTCAGAAACCAGACCCGCACCGGTAGTTACGTTACCAGCATTAGCAACAGTTGCTGTCACGCCGTTGTAAGTCAGGTCAAAGCTGATGTCACCTGCGTCTACCTGAGCAAATGCGCCTGTACCATCAACCGCAGAACCTGCACCAAACGTTGTCACATTATCACCATCGAGTGCGGTGCCCATGTCCAGGACAAGCGACGTACCGCGAGGGCTGGCATCTGTATCCAGAGTAATGGTGTCGTTGGTGATAGTACCGTCGTTGTTCAAAGAGATGTCGAAAGAAACGTTGTTTCGATCAACCAGTGAACCATCGTCTCCGTAGAGGAAGTTAGTCACTGTACCGTCAAAATCAAACTCAAAGTCTGGGGCAGAACCTTCAGCTAGAGTTACTTTCGCAGTTTCAGTACCGCCAGCACCTGTGGCAACTACGCCAAGGGCACTAGACAGACCCAGAGCGTCTGCACCGGCGTTACCAGTAACAGCAGTGATCTCAAGACTCTTCTGAGAACCCTTAGGACCAGTGGTTAATGTCAGTTCATTGCTTTCAAAGCTAACCAACACTTCACCAGCGCCAAACGCGCCGTCTACCGCTGTTTGTAACGCTGCACGTAATTGCGCTTGAGTCGCATCGGTCACACCTGCAGAAGCTGCAGTGGAAACTGTCAAAGCTTCACCATTGTCGAGAGACAACTGGAACTCAACACCACCAGCCTGATCCAGGCTAACACCAGTTGATGCAGTAGTTGTGTTTAAGCCAGCGCCGGTGCTCAGAACCGCCGAAGAAGCTTCGCCAGTTTCAAAAGCAACGGTGGACTCAGAGGCAGAACCCGCAGTAAAGCTGTTACCAGATGTATAGTAAACCGCTGCAAGGTTTTGCTCGCCAACAGTTGTAGCGTTTGCACCATTGGTTGATACAGTACCTGTACCATCGGCGTCGTCTAGAGAGTAACCCAGGACAGAAGCAGCTTCTGCATTAGAAACTGCACCAGAACCACCGATGCCAGAAATTTCTAACACGCCGGCTTCAGCAGTATCGCGGCTGAAGACCAGATTGTTGTCAGCGTCCAAAGAAGCTGTGACACCAATGGTGGTGCTGGCATTTGTGATTGCAGTGTTGATGGCATCAACCAGTTCTTGTCCTGTAGACAAAGAGTTGATTGAGCTGCCGGCGCCCACTTCAACCGTCACAGTTTGCGCTGCCTGAGTTGCTGCACCAGAAACACTGATATCAAAGTTAATGCGGTTAGTGGCGCTAAGTACGTCGCCGCCGAGGGCTGAAGTATCAACTGCCGAACCACCTGTGGTCGAAGCCGCAACCGCGGCAACTACTGTGTCAGCGGAGATGACGTCTGCACCTTCACCAGTAGCACCTGATGTAATGCCAAGCGCACTAGCCACAGCAGCAGCATCAGTTGTACCGTTAGTACCGAAGTTTGAAACGGTCAAAGCAGTTCTGCAGAGTCACGAGAATCTGCAGGTTACCGTCATGTGACTTGCAGTGACCGCAAGGGAATCACCAACAGAGCGTTGATGGCATCCGCCAGATCCTGAACGCTGTCACCGGTGGTTCTGAAACAGAAACCGTACCTGGTTCTTCCAGAAGTACCGCGGTGCGGATCGTAATGAACTCAAGGCGCCAGTTATCACCCAGAGTACCCACGCCCTGACTGTTACAGTGGCCTGCACTGCTGGTGTGTCAAAAGGCGCGCCATCTTCAGAGCAAGGCGCAACCGCTGCAGTATTAGCTGTGTAAGTGCCAGCAACCAGACCAGAGTTAGCAATGTCACCTGTGCTCTCAGAGATCACAATGGCAGTACCGGAAGTTGTGGCGCTCAAGGTGTAACCACCAGAAGTCGTTTCCTGGGAGGTCAAACCGGTAGAAGCCGCAGAGAGATCACCGGAGCTAAATTCTAGTGTGATGTTTCGGCCATCGGCAGCTTCAAGGTTTACACCGCCAAACCGCGTTCCGGTATCAACAGCAATAACACCTGTTTCACCGCTTCGGGCGTTAATCGCAGAGACGATACCAGATCGGTCCGCCGCTTCGTCCACATCACCTGTGGCAATAGCGATTTCAACACCATTCAATGTGATAGAACCTGAAGTCGCGTTTGCACCACCGGATGCTTCGTTTTGCACACTACCTGCGGCAATGTTGGTCAAAACTTCAGCTTGTACACCTGATTGCTCAGTAGCACGGTTGATGGCGGCGACTTTAGAGATCGCACTAGCAGGGGCGTTAGCAAAAGATGAAGTATCATCAGATGCTACAGATGGGCCGATAACAGCGCCATTGATTACAAGGTCACCGTTCGCGAGACCATTGCTTGAACCAATAGCACTGACACCAGCTGTTCGACCGCCACCTAAGTTAGAGGCTGTTAATTCAGCGATGCCGAAGCTCACTGTTTCACCAGCGTTTGCACCGACCTGGAAGGAAGCTGCAAAGTTACCGTCGAGCAAGTTAGTACCGTTAAAGTCGGTTTGCTCACCGGTTCGGGTAATTTCAGAAATTAGCTGCTGTGCTTCCGCGTTCAATGCTTCACGGTCCACATCAGAGTTTGTCGCGTTAGAAGACTGCAAAGCCAGTTCACGTAGACGTTGCAATGAACTTGAAATCGAGTCCAAAGCACCTTCAGCAGTCTGTGCGAGGGAAATACCGTCCCCTGCGTTTCGAATCGCCACAGACAAACCTCTGATCTGTGAAGAGAAACGAGTGGAGATAGCAAGACCGGCCGCATCATCCTTCGCGCTGTTAATTCTGAGACCTGACGACAATCGCTCAAGCGAAGTCCGGTTAGCGGACTGCGATGAGTTTAGATTACGTTGAGCCGTCAGAGACGCAATATTCGTGTTAATAATTTGAGGCATGGTTTCTTACTCCATTAAGTCAGCGCTTGATTACGCGTGACCGTTTGCTCAGTTAATCCAAGCACTTCCCAGAACAACAAAAACCGAAGAAGTACTACAGCTCATGACTAATAACGACTGGCTGATAAATTCCTTTACAATTTTTTTTGATTTTTTTTGCGTGTCACGGAAGGGTGACAAATGGCGCCAAAAGTGCGGCGGCGAGAAGGGAGAATTCAAGTCAAAGAAATGACCCGGATCCCAGCAAGATTGAATATCTTGACTATACTCATAGATGTAGCGGCAAATTTATCGACAACTTGAGTATGGATACACCCTCGCTAAAAACAGAGTGGACGCCGGAGGAGCTAAAGACCCAGCGTCAGCAGTGGCAAGACGTCGCCGGTCTCTCAGACAAGATCTCTAATGCTGCCATGCAGTCTGACTGGGAAACCTTGCTTCCGCTTGCTGAACAGCGGCAGAACCTAATGGATGAGTTTTTCCAAACACCCATCTGCCTGCCACTGTTCCAGACGATTTCAGACCAATTGGCTGCCATTCAGAAACAACATGAAATGGTGGCCAATCTCATTACATCAGCAATCGGTCAAAATGAGGCAAAGGCCTCCCAGCTTATGGAGCAGCGAGATCTCATGGTAGAGATCAGCCAGGGTCACTAACTCAAATCTAATTCGACACCAACGCATTACCAACGCAATACCAACGCAATACCAACGCAATACCAACGCAACAAAGAAGGGAAGGACCCCTATGAGTGCAACCAGCTTAACCCGCGAGCAGCAGGTCACCAGCGCGACGGAAATCATGAAAGCGTCTGAGGCCATGCAAAACAAACAGTATTCTGAGGTCATCAGTACCCTCACACCCATGCTGCAAGCCATGGATGTCGACGCACCGCGGACTAACGAGATCTTTGGTTTGCTTATGGTGGCCGATGCCCAGCGCTTTAGTGGTTTGATCGATGACGCCTACAAGAATTACGTGGTTGCCAGCGAGATTTCACCGGAGCACAAAGCGCAAATCGAGCCGCATATTCTAAAGTGTTTGCCAGGCATGAAGACCACGCCTGATGCACCCGTTTTCGCTGAGCACTTGAGCTTGTACTTATCAAAAGCGGACTTGCACAGCCGAGCTATTGATCCACACATCACCAACACACTGATTCGGCGCTATGATCTCAAAAACGACGACGCCGCGGTGGACCTGGCTACGGTCATCACCGACGGTTTCTTCCTGACCGCGCTTAGGCACGCCATGTTGGGCGACCCGTTCGTTGAAAAGTTTGTCTCGGATATTCGCCGTGAAATCCTTTATCTCACTGTTGAGAATGGTTTATCGAGCAATCTATCGCCCATCGTCTTGGCCCTGGCTGAGCACGCCGAATTGGTGGAATATGTGTATGACATCTCTGAGGATGAGCGCGTGCTTCTGTTGGGCTTAAAAACCCTGATGGAGACACATAGCAGCGTGTCTGACGATGCTTCTGAGTTACTCGAACCTCTGCTCATGTACCTGATGTACGAGCCGATTACTCAGCTCCGTCTGCAAGCCAAACTCAACGCCGACAAGATCCGGCGCTGGCCTGACCCGGTTAAACAGTTGTTCAAGCTGACCCTATTAAATCCCCAGGAAGAGCGCAAACTGGCGAACGACTTACCGTGCCTCAAGCCGATTAGCGCTGAGATTTCCCAGCTGGTCATGGGTCAATATCAAGAGAACCCATATCCAAGATGGCGCGACTTATTCACCACTGATAAACCCCTGCCATATATCAGGATTTATCCCGATCTCGCCCAGCGGATTACCAAGCCGAAGAAATTCGAACGGTCATTGAAGTGCCTGGTGGCAGGTTGTGGCACCGGAAAACATCCCATCTGGCTTGCCGCCAGCACGAAAAACATGGCGGTGACCGCAATGGATTTAAGTAAGCCTAGTCTGGCCTACGCCAAACGGCAGGCCATTGAACTTGGCGTGGCCGACAAAATCCAGTTTATGCAAGGCGATATCCTGGACCTTGAACAGCTCGACACAAACTTTGATGTCATTGAGTGCTCTGGAGTTTTGCATCATATGGAAGATCCAGAACTGGGTTTAAGTAAGCTGGTCACGCGCTTAAAAACCCACGGGCTATTGAGAATTGGCCTGTATAGCCGAATCGCCCGTGACGCGATTGGCGTCAACGATATTCGCGCCAGTGAGCAAGCTGCCACGCTGGAAGAAATTCGCGCCCAGCGCAGTCGCATACTCGCTGCCGGTACCAGCCCGATTCTGCGCTCCAGGGACTTTTTCACCATGTCTGAATGCAGGGATTTAATTAATCATGTGCAAGAGCATCAGTTCGAGCTGCCGCAAATCAAGGCATTGTTAGAGCGCTACAATCTGGAGTTTCTTGGTTTTACGGGGATCAACGAGGAGATCATTAGGGAATATCGCAAGCAATTTGCATACGACCCAGAAGGTCTATCTCTGGACAACTGGCATCAATTTGAGCAGGAAAATCCGTTTATCTTTAAAGCGATGTACCAGTTTCACTGCCAGAAGCGGCCCACGCACTAACCGCTACCCCCTCACCTGAACCGAATCTGAACGAGGTAGAAATATTTCGTTCAGGTTTGAAACCATTTTTCCGTTTCCTCTGTCTTAAAGAGTAGCCCTTACTCTTTTGGATATGACTGGCGGCTTTCTCAGCAACAGTCGACGGAAGAGTCCTTTATAGGCCAGCAGCCCTTGCTGGCCTTTTTTTTGCCTGATTATCCAGCAAGATTGTGCCAGGTTATTGCCGGAATTGGGATTGAGTCTATATTTAAAAAAGTAACTTTAAAACTCATCAGGAACTACCGTGGCTGCAGATCCATCGCTCTTGGCGCGCTTACAACCTTTTCAATTACTGGCCAAAAACACGCTGACTGAAGCCAGCCAATCTGCTCAAGTGATGACAAAGAGCAAAGATACCGTGTTGTTCAAACGCGGCGACCCGAGAGACACAGCGCTCTGGTTGCTGGAAGGTGAAGTGGATCTGGTGGATGAAAACTTCGAGACCCAACATGTGACCCCAGAGCAGGTGCATATGCTTGATCAAGGTGATGTGCATCGCTATACGGGCATTGCCAAAGTTAACTGCCAGCTACTTGGCTTACCTCGCGACACACTGGACTTAATCATGACCGTGGATCAAGCCACCAACGAGGAGTCTGACGACGATTGGATGACACGCCTGCTGAGCTCTCGCCTATTTGAGTTTGTACCACCGGCAAACATCCAGATGTTGTTCAAAAAGTTTACCGGGGTGAACTATGGCGCCGGTGATGAGGTGATTCGCCAGGGCGACAGCGGTGACTACTTCTATGTGGTAAAAACTGGCAGAGCAAGCATCCAACGCGTGCAAGGTGATGATAAGAAACAACTGAAACAAATTGGTCCAGGGGATTTCTTCGGTGAGGACGCTCTGATTAGCAACAAAAAGCGCAACGCCACCGTCACCATGCTGGAAAGCGGCGAACTGATGCGTCTGAATAAGCAGGACTTCAATGAACTACTGGTTAAACCAGCTTCTGAATATGTCACCTTAAGCGAAGTTCAAGCGGTGATTGACGGCGGCGAACAGGACATTAAGTTTATTGATGTACGCCACCCCAGCGAAATTGAAGTTGAAGTGGTCGCCGGCACCAAAAACATCCCCTTGCAGTTACTCAGGCAGCAGGCAGCGGAATTGGATCAAGAAACAGTTTATGTGGTCGCCACGCCCGGTCGTCGGGCAGAGCTGGGCGCCCTACTCCTGACCCAGGCTGGATTTGACAGCTACATACTAAAAACTGAATGATGCGCCTAACAAAATCTACTGTTAGGACACATCATGAGCGCCAGCGACTTCTTAGTTGAACGCACCAACCTCGCAAATACCACTAGCCGTGACGCAGACATTCCTGAATTGCAATCGGGTCAGGCCCTAATTCGGGTTGATCGTTACGCTTTAACAGCCAATAACATTACCTACGGCGTGGCCGGTGACATGATTGGATACTGGAACTTTTTCCCCGCTGAAGATGGCCTTGGCCGCATCCCCGTGTGGGGCGTGGGTACGGTGGAAAAAAGCGAATGTGACGGCGTCGCAGTGGGCAGCCGCTATTACGGCTACTACCCAATGTCCTCTTACCTGCTAGTAGAACCACAACGGGTTAACGAGCGGGGCATGTCTGATGGCGCTGAACACCGCGCCAGCTTACCGCCGGTTTACAATAGCTATAGCTTAATGACAGCAGAAAATGGTTTTGCACCCGAGTATGATAATCATCAGATGATTTATCGGCCGCTCTTTACCACTGGCTTCGTGTTGGACGACTACTTTCTCGATAACGACTTTTTTGGCGCAAAACAAATCATCTTATCCAGTGCCAGCAGCAAAACCGCTTTCTCTATGGCTTACCTGCTCAAAGACCGCGACGTTCATGTGATTGGCCTAACCTCGCCCGGTAACGTGGGTTTTGTGCAGAGTCTAGGCCTCTATGATGAGGTGGTAACTTACGACGCTGTCACGGACATCGCTGCCAGTGTGCCCAGCGCCTATGTGGATATGTCTTAACCAGTGTTCTATACAATCACCTTAACGCAACATGTTGCAAACTGCGGGGTTGTACACAAACGAATCACGGGATGGCGCTGACGATCTGCCCGGGGCACCATGTTTTCCCCCGGCCAATTCAAGCAATGCCAGTACCAGAGCAATACAGGCGAAACCTTATCAGTTGCCGATCCTTGGGTGAAAATCATTGAAAGCAGCGGTGGACTCACGCCGCAAGCTGGACGTCACAGACAAGCCGTTTGGTGACAGGGCAAGCTGAACAAGGCGTGGCTTTAAAACTGGCTGCTTCCAGCACGAGTTCCAGGCTGGCGCCTCAGCACCACATTTGCCGACAAACCAGATTGTTCATGCAGACTGGGTACTCTCCAGGCGTGGAGCGGCACCCTTTACTCTGCCTGGTGGGCGTGTATCGAGGTTATTGATATCGCGCGACCAGGCTCCACCTGCTCACGGCCCTGATCACTCACGAAAGCCCTCGACCATTCGGCCCAGGGTGGTAAGCACACTTTGCTGGGATGACGACTCGATGATAAAGCTATCGCCGGGGTCTGGCGTGCCAGTAATCCGCACGCCAATGCCTTCAAAGCGGATCTGATTACCAGACACAAAGCGTTCATTTTGCAAACCTTGAATAACCCGGTCATCCGAGGCGCGCCGTACCGTGTAATTTAGGCCGGGCGGTTCAATCGCGTCCAGTGGCTCAAATTCAATGTAAGCATCCTCCGGAAAAAACGCATCGAATTCTGCCTGATCCAAAACCTGCCCCACTGTAATATCAGCAGGTGGGACAGCTGTATTCCGCGGATTGTTCATGGTGACAAAACTCTGGGCATCAGAAGGGATTTCTTCAAACAAAGCCTTACCACTGTCCCTTGAGGTAACAAAGGTTGTCGCGCCT
The DNA here is from genome assembly GCA_046290215.1 of Pseudomonadales bacterium. Classification (GTDB taxonomy): domain Bacteria; phylum Pseudomonadota; class Gammaproteobacteria; order Pseudomonadales; family Azotimanducaceae; genus JAHRVQ01. The sequence goes on from JBKAGC010000001.1 coordinate 35,081, forward strand.
ATCTGTACCAGTCGCTCGCCTTCATCTCCTTGAAACTTATAACCGCCACCACCACTGTCCACAAAAGGTTGGGTTGAGCCCTTGTAACCGGCAAAAATAAACTCACCATTGGAATCGCGACTGTTGAGTAGACCGAGCATTTCTTCAAGGCGAATATTCACTTCCTCCGCGAGAAAACCGCGGTCTTCCTGACTTAAAGAACCCGCACCGAGCTGGACAGCGATTTCCCTGACGCGCTGCAAGACATCACCAATTCCCGATAGCACCGAGTCCTCAAGGGACAATCGATTGGTCACCGAGGTAATATTACGTTGGTACTGTTCGCGGGCAGCAATTTCCTGATTAAGCTGCAAAATCCGTGTGGCCGCCACAGGATCGTCCGAGGGTTTCAAAACCCGGCGACCACTGGAAATTTGCGCCTGGGTCTCATTGCCGGCATTACTTACTCGTTGGATATCAGCAATGCCGCGATTAAAGGTCTGAATCGTACTAATACGCATACCAATTACCTAAAGGTTTGTATCAAGGTATCAAAGAGACTTCGGGCCACGGAGATCACCTGGGCCGAGGCGTTATAGGCTAGTTCGTACTTGATCAAATCTGCTGCTTCTTCATCAAGACTCACCCCGGCAATGTTGTCGCGAAGTAACTGGGATTGTTCTAAAAGGGCTTGACTGGCCTCGGCATTGATCTGGCTCTGGGCTGTTTTAGCGCCCACCAATTCCACCAATCGACCATAGGATTCCTGCATGTTGACAGTATTGCCCTCGAGGATACGGGCAGTTTCAATGGCAGTAAGCGCCAGACCATTACGATTATCGGAGACACCATCGGCGTTAAACTCGACGACAAACTTATCCCCGGCATCCGCAATGCCATCCATTGTGACCTGGTAGCCAAGGTAGGTGCTAAAAGCTTCCGGTTCGGATTTAAATAGGTTCCCGGTCACCTGAGTTGCACTAGAAGACAAACTGACGCCATCTTCCATCACCACGTCCAGCACACCGCCAACCGTCACCTCATTACGAACGTCCGCACCTTGAACCTGTCCAGGGACAAATCCCAGGGCCTGATTTAACGCCGGCGACACATCAACAATTTGTATCTGGGCGTCAGATCCTCGCTCTCGCGTGGTTAAACTAATCTGTCCTTGCAGATTCATACTGACGCGAATGTCACCGCCGGTAATGTTGGAAGAATCAATTTTGTTTTGAATCTCGCGGATCACATCAGACGACAATACCCGATTACCACTGAGGACGATCTCTTCAGCATTACCACCATTGACACTAATGCTGAAACGGTACGGTCCACCGTCATTAAAGTTAAACCCAGTGGAGATATCCGCAGTACCCGTGACTTCCGCCGGAATACTACCGCCTGCGCCGTTGATATTGAGTTCACCGCCGAATTGATCCGTCATCAGAAAGCCGTCACCCGCATCGCCCCGCACCGAGACGGTAATGTCTTCGCCGCTAGCGTTACTTAACGTCAGAGTTTCGCCATTACTGCGCGCGATGATGCCAGCCTCGGCAAAATCACTATTGGCCGTGATTAGATCGGCGAGATAATTTGGTGACAGCAATTCCGGCTCATTCGGGTCCGTGGGCTGATTGACCTGTATGCCATTAATGCTGATGACCATGGCCAGGGCATCGTCACTGCCGTTAACAAAGTTCGACAATTCAATTTCTGTGGCGGCTTTGGCGGTCACGCCGGTCAAGCCATTGAGGCTCTGGGCGATCGAAGCTGCCGATTCCCCCTCAGTCACTTCCACGGCTGGTTGCACACTGACAATGCCAGTGACCGGGTCAACCGTGGTAATGGTCAGGGTTTCGTTCGCGTAACCATTGGTACTGGTTTCAATAGGTGCCAGGGATACTGAATTGGGTAATCTGCCAGCCAACTCACCGTCACTTCTGACCGCGGTCTGGCCAATGGAATCTGGCAACATCTGGTTTTGAATACCTGGGGTAAAGCGCAAATTTCTTAAGGGCGGCACCAGATCCACGGGCTTGGCTGGATTGGTGTTGTCTAACACATCGTAGGTTTCCGGTGAGGTAAACACGATCACCAGCGGCGGTGCTAGCTCGCCAGGTGTAGAAAAAGCCGGCGTGGTCACGTCTACTGCCTGGGTAGAGAGTATTTTCGCCGAGCCATTATTGCCAAGGCTCGCTTGCGCGCTAATGGCTGATGCCACGGCCAGGCGTTCTGGACGTTCGATCTCTACCGCAATGTCACGACCACCATAACGAGTGGGCGCTACCAGGAACCGATCACCTTCCTGGATCGACCCGGTTTCCACATTGATGGTAAAACCTTCTGCTTCGATACTATCTGGCAGCGCTCCGGACAGCAGGCCTTTTTGGATCACCTCGCCATCTTCAGAGCGGGTTAAAACATAACGTTGTCCCCCAGGACCGGGAAAGGACAGCACGTAATCTGATTCGGTCAGTTGATTGGTGTCATCAATGGTGACACTGAGGCGAGTTTCGATCCCAGAGGTATTGTCTTTGTCGGGCAACACTCGTCCGCGCTGATTAGCTTCGGAATTGATATCACCAAAGAACAAACCACCAAACAAACCGTCCAGATCCAAACCCAAAGCGTGTTGTTCATTAATTTTGTCAGCAATAGTGAGCGCCAGCCGACCAACACTGTTGATGGTTTCATCGAGGATCTGATCTCGAAAATCTAAGATGCCACCTAGCCGACCACCACTAATCAGTGACGTAACGGTTTGTTGCACATCACCGCTGGTGAACGCGAGGTCATTGCGGAACGGGTCTGTCTCACCCGGCACAGCTTTGAGCTGGCTAGCGCGATCACCCACCACTAATCCCTGACCGCTACCAATAAACACATCCACGGCATTGCGCTCTTTACCCACCACATTCACAGAGACCAGCTCCGATAATTGCCGCAGTAACTCGTCGCGGCGATCAAGCAAATCATTGGGTTCTGAACCCTGGCCGCGACCAGATGCTGCGACAATGCTCTTGTTGAGATCGGCAATACCGCGCGCCAGACTGGTAATCTCCGCTGCCGTGGTATCTAACTGCTGATTTAAGGTGCTATTGTGCTGCTCGAGCCTGGATTGGATGGTGCTAAATCGCTGTACCAGGCCTTCTGCCTCACTTATGACCAACTGCCGGATCGGCACTGATGTGGGATCATCGGCAGCGGCATTTAAGGAACCAAAAAAACTTTGTATTCCTGGTGCAAGACCAGTGGTGGCATCCGCCAGGAGGGAATCAATCTGGTCCACGTTGTCTGTGAAGGTTTGCAACTCATGATAGACGCTGCTGTCCAGGCGTAATTGACCTACCGCAAACTCATCTACAACGCGGCGGATACTTTGCACCTCAACGCCAGTACCCGCAAAACCAGCACCTGAAAACTGCGGCGTGGTCGTACCTTGCACCACACTCTGGCGACTATAACCAGGCGAGTCGGCATTGGAGATATTGTGACCGACGGTGCGCAGCGCCGCTTGATTGGCCAGCAGGCCACTAACACCAATATTTAACAACGATGGAGAACCCATTACCTGCTCACCTCCGCCAATTGAAGCTGTTCAATAGAACCGTGAACCCGCGCGAGTTTCTGGGCGTATTCCGGGTCCGTGGCGTACCCTGCCTGTTGTAAGGCGGTGCCGAATTTTTCTATAGACGCCGCATGGTTTGCGCCTTGATAACGAGGCTCTTGTAATAAGCGGCCATAGTCTTGCAGCGCATGCTCGTAGCTGTCATACATTTTAAAAGCGCTTTTCACCGGCTTAGCTATGCCGCCCTGCACTTCCATGGAGTCGATCACGAGGGAACGACCTGACCAGGCCTGCTCTGAGCGAGCCTTAATACCAAACAGGTTATGGCTGTTACTGCCATCGCCATCAAACATCACATGTTGACCCCAGCCAGTTTCCAAAGCCGCCTGGGCAACAATGTATTCCGCTGGCACGCCGAGCTTCTTGGCAATGGTTTGCGCGGCGGGTTCAATGGTGTCAACAAAGTGGTGCTGGGAAGCAAACGCCGCTCGACGTTCACCGGGAAACAACTTGTCATCACTGGCGGTCATCTTAAGATCATAACCGCGATCCGTGTTGGTATTGGAAAGCTGCTTCACCAGCAAATCAGCAATACCCAAACTGCCGTGCTTACTCATGCTGACACTGAGTTTTTCATCCAGCATGTCTTCGTACATTTTGCTCTCGAACGAGTTGAGGTAGTTACCTTCGCTTAAGACCCGGTTGGCCGAGCGCATGCTCTTTAGCATCATGTTCATAAACAGTGACTCGAACTCTTCAGCCACCGCCTGGATTGCTTCTGGGGAATTAGTATTGGCACTGCTCATTGTCATGCCGCCTTGGCGGGCAAGGTCATGACTGAGTTGTACCTGACTTTGAATCGCGTAACTCATTAGATAACGACCAGCTCAGCTTTCAGTGCACCGGCTTGTTTTAAACCTTCCAGAATCGCCATAAGGTCACCGGGCGCTGCGCCTACCTGATTCACAGCGCCGACGATTTCATCCAACGACACGCCAGGGCTGAAATTAAACATGCGGTTACTTTCTTCAACGATGTCCACTTCCGATTGCGGCACCACGACGGTTTCACCCTCACCCAGAGCATTAGGTTGGCTAACACCAGTGGCCTCTGAAATCGTGACCGTTAAACTACCGTGCGTGACCGCTGCTGGCGTGACCTCAACGTGTTGACCAATAATGATGGTGCCAGTGCGTGAGTTAATGATGACCTTGGCTGGCGCTTCACCCGCTTCAATTTCCAGATTCTCTAATACAGAAAGATAAGACACACGCTCGTTTGCACTGAGCGGCGCACTGACCCGAACCGCGCCGCCATCAATGGCGTAAGCTACATCTGGACCAAGCAGTTCATTAATCAGATCAGAAATACGTTTTGCCGTGGTGAAGTCTGGCTGGTGCAAATTAAAAGTTAAGTCTCCTTGCATAAAGCCAGAAGGCGGCTCGCGCTCCACAGTTGCGCCGTTAGGAATGCGACCAACGCTTGGCACATTTACGGTAATGGAAGAACCATCTGCACCTTCAGCACCAAAACCGCCTACCACCAGATTGCCCTGGGCAATGGCGTACACCTTGCCGTCGATACCCTTTAGGGGCGTGATCAAAAGCGAACCACCACGCAAGCTTTTGGCATTACCAATGGATGACACCGTGATGTCGATGGTTTGCCCGGTTTTACTAAAGGGCGGAAGATCAGCATGGATCGCGACCGCGGCAACGTTCTTGAGCTGCGGTGTAATACCTGGGGGCGGCGTGATACCAAAACGCTTCATCATGTTATTGAAGGTTTGGATCGTAAATGGCGTCTGGGTAGTCTGGTCGCCGCTGCCGTCAAGACCCACAACAAGACCATAACCCACCAGTTGATTGCTGCGCACACCAGCAATACTGGCCAGATCTTTAAGCCGCTGCGCCTCGGCATAAGGTGCCACGAGCAGCCATGCCAACATGATGACGAAGACTTTATTCATAATTTCTTTTGCATTGATAGCGCGCATTCCGTTGCACCTGTGCCTAGTAACCAAGAAGGGGGCTGATAAAGAATCGCGACAGCCAGCCCATACGATTGCTGTCGTTCAACGTGCCCTTGCCGCCATAACTAATGCGGGCATTGGCGATGCGCGTGGATTGCACCGTATTGTTGGAACTCACATCCACCGGCCGAACCATACCGCTAATGCGGATAAACTCATCACCCTGATTCAAACGCATCCACTTTTCACCCCGCACCACAAAGCTACCGTTAGGTAGAACCTCAGTTATGGTTACCGCAATGCTGCCGCTTAAGCTATTGCTTTGATCGCTATTGCCAGTACCACTAAATTCCGTTTCGTTATTCACGCCGGTCAACACCAGGTTATTGGCGGGCGGCACGCTTAAACGCTTACCAAAGATGGTGGGCTCGCCCATATCTGTGGAACTATCTTTGCTCACCGAGGTTGAGGCCGACTTCGATGAACTGGTCTGCTCGTTTAACTGCACGGTAATGATGTCACCCACACGCCGCGCCACCGCATCGTCATACAAGGATGTGTAGCCGCTGGTGGCAAACAAACTGCCACTAGTTTGCGGTGCCGGGGACGCCGCCACCGGGTATTTTGGCGCGAAGAATGGATCATTTTGCATAGGCTGCTGCACGGTCTCGCAGCCGGCAGCGCCGAAACACGCGATGATGAGCAAAATACAACGATTCATAAGCCTACCTCTCCAGTTGCTGCCGCCCGAACCGGCAAACCCTTGCCGGATTTAGAGTTTTTTCGGGCGAATTACTGTTACACGCTTAAGAGAGCAGGAATTGGGCCAAGTTTTTCGGCAATCGGGAAAACTGCTTACACGATCTAGAGTCCTCTGCTGACAACAGCCAGCCGCAGCCTGGGCAAAACTCAGGCCATGTGAATCCCGGAGACCCAGGAATCACAACACACCGCTCGCGGTTGAGTGAGCACTAACTTAAAGTAAGCAGGAGTATGACTATGCGTGAATTGAAAGCAAAAGAAATGGAACAGGTTAGTGGTGGTTCCCTATCGAACTGGACACTCTATATGCGAGTTGTCCCTTCATTTTCCAGAACCTACTTTAAAGGCGACAACGGCACCACCGGCCGCTTCTTCGGTTACCAGGCCACCCTACGCTAGCCGACAGCAGGATCATTTGGCGATCATTGGGGACAGGACCAGGTGCCAGGTCGGATTTGGTTTCTGTCACCAATTATAGCTGGCATATATAGCGTGAAAAAAGGAAGCTTCATAGCTTAGATCTTGTTGTGGGAGAGTCATGTTCTCAAGAAAATGCCCTTCTTGTTCGCAAGCGATACCGTTTAAACACATCGCGCAATATTTAGAGCAAGAAGCACTACAGTGCCCGTATTGCTTGCAACACCTGAAGATCAAAACACTCGATTCGATCGTTAATAGTTTGTTGATTGGGGCACTCGCAGGCATTATCGGCGCCGCACTGGAATTACCCCTGGGCTGGATCGTAACAATCGGGGCCATTTCAGCAGTCTTCTTTCAGAAATATCTTGATGTGTTCTTTTCGCTTACGCTGGATGAGTGATGGTTTGGGAGCAGAGTAAAAGATCAAATCAGTTTGTCAGTTCTTGTCAGCAGACTCTGCTGCCCAGTACTCTTCATTACATGTAAACACTCAGCCGATAAAGATACTCACCATGCCTCATCACGCAAACTGGAGCTACCCTACCACCATAAAGTTTGGTGCGGGCCGTATCCAAGAACTGGCCGAATCCTGCGATGCCCTCGGTATCAAAAGACCGCTATTTGTCACCGATAAAGGTGTGGCAGCGTTGCCGATTACGGAGACCGCGTTGGGTGTGCTGCAAGCCGCAAACATTGAAACCGGTTTCTTCGGCGAGGTCATGCCAAACCCCGATGATGTCACGCTCGAGGTAGGCTTAAAGCAGTATCGCGACAACGGCCATGATGGCGTGATTGCTTTTGGCGGCGGTTCGGCATTGGACCTTGGCAAGATCATCGCATTTATGGCCGGGCAGACAAGACCAGTCTGGGATTTTGAAGACATTGGCGACTACTGGCAGCGCGCCGACATTAATGGCATCGCACCCATCATTGCCGTGCCCACCACCGCCGGTACCGGCTCAGAAGTTGGCCGTGCTGGACTGCTCACAAATACCGCGGAGCATGTGAAGAAGATCATATTCCATCCCAGGATGTTACCCGGCATTGTGATTTGCGACCCGGAGTTAACCATTGGAATGCCTCCAATTATTACTGCGGGCACAGGACTTGATGCTTTCGTGCATAGCTTTGAAGCATATTGCTCACCTAACTATCATCCCATGTCGCAAGGCATCGCTGTAGAAGGTATGCGCCTGGTTAAAGACAACTTGCTCCGGGCTTATCAGGATGGTGCCGATGTGGAAGCCCGCGCCCATATGATGTCGGCAGCCGCCATGGGCGCCACCGCGTTTCAAAAAGGTCTTGGTGCGGTTCACGCCCTCTCCCATCCACTTGGCGCGGTTTACAACACACCCCACGGCATGACCAACGCCATTGCCTTGCCCACAGTGATTCAGTTCAATCGGCCTGTGATTGAGGAGCGTGTGGAACGGCTGGCGGCCTACCTCCAGATTAAGGGCGGCTTTAATGGTTTCTATGACTGGGTGGTCGAGTTCTCTGAGGCGATGGCCGTGCCAAAATCCATGCAAGCATTAGGCGTTGATGACTCAAAGCTTGAACTTCTCGCAAGGATGGCCGTTGCAGACCCCAGTGCCGGAGGAAACCCCCAGCCATTGACCGAGAAAATCACCCGAAGCCTTTACGAAAAACTAATCTGATCATTGCGTGATCATTGGGGACAGGACCAAGTGCCAGGTCGGATTATTCACCGTATGAGCCCAGCGTATGGTGTCAAACGCTGAAAAGATGACCACCACCACGATCAGAGGCGCCTTGTTCGTGCCGTACTGGCTTTAATCCCGCCACAGGCAAGTCGATCACCCGCAAAAAGGGCGTAAATCCACAGGGTTTCGATAGTCTGAGAGGACTTCCTGCTGTCTGACGGTGTGATGCTAAGCGAATTGGACCTGGCACTTGGTCCTGACCCCAATGATCTTGGAAGAAGGGATTCAGGGCGCTAGTGTGTTCTTCGCACTGGCAAACTCATTTAGGTGAAGTGCAGCCCGCAGGTCTTCTGATGGTTGCAGTGAGCGATCATCCACAGGGATCCCTATGGCATCAGCAATGCGAACCATGCGTTGAAAATTCGCAGCCACACTTACTGCGTCAACGACGGTTGCGCCATCTGCTGCGGCTTCAAGTTTTGATCTGGTCTCAGCCAATGCTTCGTAGTCTCGGCCGGCTAAACCCTCCGCAAGCGCAACTAGCAACTCGCCATGTTCAATACCAATGTCTGCGCTATCAACATCGCCTATTACTCCATTGAGATTCACGTCCGTCCCGGTAGTTTGCGCGCTCGCACGGAGCATCGAAGCGTGTGCGGTGGTTCAGTAAAAGCATTCGTTATAAGAAGAAACCCGCCCGGCAACTAACTCCATCTGCATCCGGTTGATGCTGCGGTTTTCCTCTTTCACGAAATTCCCCATGCCGGCGATGGATAGGTATTGCGCACTAGAAATTTGCAGCCAATCACGTAAAGCCTGGGGTACCAGAGTGAGTGCACGCAAGACATTCGCTGTGGCGCCGTTTTGCCATAGATCCGCTTCATTGCCTACCGCACCCTCCGGTGGAATCGTCGGCACAAACCCCATGTCTTCAACTAACATCGCCGGTCGATAGCCATCAGGCTCACCGGGCAATGGCTCTGGCAGCGGCTCTAGTGGGATGCCAAGACCACGATGAAACTCATCGATACTGAACGTCGCAACCACAATACCAACCAGTTCGACATACCGCTCCTTGCTAAAACCAGCTTCGGCATTACTCTCTACCCATTGCCGGGTAATGCGATTTTGATCTGTGATGATGCGATGGACTGCATCCACGGCACGCGCCGACAAGTCCACCGAACTTAAATGCTCGCCACTGAAATTGTACGGTGACAACGCTTGCTTGCGTGCTTTGCAGTATTCGCAATCCAGCGCTTCCCGGCTAGCCTCAGCAATGGCGACTCGCTCTGCGCCACTCCACCAGTTCCCGGGTTTTGCTAAACGCTGCCAGAAATCTCGGTAGGCAATTTTAATGTCTTGTCGAATTGGCAGATGAGTGTCAGCGAAATCAAACATGGGCAGCCTCTGTTTTTGTTATTGCGCCATTGAACTCAGAATATCTGTATGCGTACGAGAAGTGCAAGGCATCCTTGCTAGCGCATCAGCGACAGCGGACAAACACCAAACCATTTCAAGAAGCAGCTTGTTTCGTCACGAGGTGAACGATGTTACCAGGACTTTTAATCCAAAAGCCCGGATATCCGTCCGGCAGTGGCTCAATCTCGTCACAGCGAGTCACGTTTAGCGCTTCCAATTCTGCAGCTGCCTGGTCGAGTGGATCGCGACAGTTGACCTCCAACCAAATCTCGGCCTGGCTAATTGTGCTGACGCAATCAATCCACAGCACCTTACCTCCAAAATCAAATCGGCAGTCCGACTCGCCCTCGGGTGTAAGATCTCTGAAACCTAGAGTTTCTCGATAAAACTTAATCGTTGCCTCGTACTCATGGGTCGGGACTTTCATGGCGATATTTTTGCCTGGGGTAAAATTACTCATCGACTACTCCAATGGGTTGAGGGACTCATTCAATATAACTCTTGAGTACGTGATTCGGTTTGAAAGGTTTCTTTAGTCCATCAACCTGTCTTTGTTACCACGGATCCATCTCTCGGTAGGCAAAATCACAATCTTCAAAGTCCCTATATCCCTCAATTCCGGATAACTTGATGCCATCGATTTTCGCGTAGTCAGAATTCTCGGTGAATCTAGTCACTTCAAAACTAAAGTCACTGCCGCTTGCAGAGAGCACGATTGTTTGTTGATCCTGACGCCAGACACCTTGTAAGTGTCTGATCGTTTCAGAGTTAGTGGTTTCATCCCAGGAAACAAACTCAACGAGAAACGTAAGATCCCCTCGCAGCAACAAGAAAGCATCCACATCCGGGCATTCACCAAACATTTCGATACCAACCAGGGGTAAGGATCTCGCCGCGCCCTCCACGTAAGCATTTGGGTACAAGCCAACATTTTCTGCTGTATAAAAATGATTGCTCCTCGATATCGGCTCTAAATTCAAGAAGAGATCATGGCTAGCTAACAACTCTCTTAAGTCCTCAACTTTTCGCAACTGCCGATGGTCTGGGGAATAAACGATGGTGGGTGATCTAATACCCTCTGGTATCGGCAAGGAGTTTCTTACGACCTCAAAACCACCACCGGCCAATACACTTTCAATTCTAAGAAGCTCGTCATCGCTCATGCCGTCGGTAAAAAGGTGAACCCTGGTGCTCGTACAGGAGACGAAGAGCATTAGTACCGACATGAGCAGAAAAACTCTGACGTACATGTTCACTTCATATACCCTCACCAAGATTACAGAAAGAAAACACTCAATAGCTTAAGTGTAACCAGGCTTAATTCAAATCTCGCTTGAAACCTCCCACCCATCCGCATAAAGTAATCCACAGGCAAGCCCCATGCCTCCCCCCTTCGTTACGGGAAAGCACTAAAGTGTAGGGCCGCTAGACATACAATTCTCGATCATTTTTCCAAATGGTATCGCAGAAGAAGGGAATGCACTCGCCATTATGACTTTGGAGATGTGATATGAAATTGTCTGCCCCTATCCACGAACTGCGCAGTCAAGCCAAGCAACTAAAACGTGAACAACAAATCAGCTTAACCGCCGCCCAGAACAAAGTGGCGGAACGGGAAGGTTTTGTTTCGTGGTCGCAACTTGTCTCGGCGCAAAAAAATGCTTTACCCAACTCACTTGATGAACTTAGCGGCTACCTAAACCCAGGGGATCTAGTATTGCTGGGCGCGAGGCCGAGACTCGGTAAGGTCAGGATTGCTGCGCGTTTGATTGCGGATGCAGCAATCGGCGACGCGCCTCGGAGCTACCTATTTACACTTGCCGAACGGGCCATCACGATACGCGAAAAGATCGAACCATTGCTAAGGAGCCCCGATCAACTCGATCGAAACCTCACAGTGGACAGCTCAGAAAACATCTGTGCGGACTGGATAATCAAAAACCTCAATGGACAAAATATTCGGGGCTCACTAGTAGTTGTAGACTATTTACAAGCCCTGGATGAAAGGCGAGTGAATCCGCCGCTGCAACAACAACTGGAATCACTCAAAAGTTTCGCCAAGGACTCGCAGTGCATTCTCTTGTTTATCGCTCAACTGAAAAGAGAGGTGGACGAGCGGCCAAATACTCCGCCACAGAGCCGCGACGTTCGCCTACCCAACCCTGCGGACCTGCAGCTACTCAACAAACATTTGTTCTTGTATGAGGAATCGACTGATGAATACTCGAACACTGCTGACATCAAACTCCGCATCAGCAACCCCATTGAACATGAATTTACATTGAGTCCAGCAGATCTGGGTTTGAGTCTGCAATAGTTGGGGGCATTCTGCTGCCCCCAAACTCACAGAGAAGTATCGGACCTGGCACTTGGTCCTGACCCCGGGTTAGTTAATGCCAACTCTCATCATGGCTAGCCCGGTAAGCAGGCCGATCCTTTAACCGTCGCACATACGCGGTAACTTTTGGCGTGGGCTCTGGCAACCAGCCAAACTGGCAGGCAAAATCCAGGGTACCACCATAGACCACATCGGCAGCGGTGAAGGTTTCCCCCATGGCCCAGTGTTGCTCTGGAGTCATTGTCTCAATCGTCGCCAGGCAACGCTCAAGATCACCCCAACCGGCGGATTCAGGTGAATACTCAGCACCCGCCATCTGGTTAACCGTGAACATGGGCTCAAGCGTTGTGCCTGGGAAAAACATATAACGGTAGTAACGACCTCGTTCCACTGAGCTTAACGGCGGTGCCATACCTTTATCTGCAAACTTATCGGCTAGATAAGCGCAAATTGCCGCGGTTTCAGTAATTACCACGCCATCATCTTCCAGGGTGGGAATCTTCGCCATGGGGTTAACTGTTAAGAACTCTGGCTTTTTGTTCTCACCAGCGGGGAAGTCGATAACTACCTGCTCGTGCGGAACATCTAATTCCAGGAGCATCCAGTGCGTGGTCACTGCCCGGCTCATGGGATGATAGTAATGTTTCATGGCGTGTACTCTTTAAGTTTTAGTTGGCGCTATCTTCCCACAAGGATACTGACAGGGTGGTGTCAGGAGACATTATTGGTTAACAATTAAGCAATTCATCACAACCCGGGCAAATTCGCTTCGCTAACAAGCCAATTAAGGTAGTTGGTACGAAATTGCTTTGTTATGCTGTAAAGAAAAACGAGCCTGAACCTTATGCAAGAAGCCTACGAGTTTTCGAAACAACCCCTTGGCATTGGCCAGCAACTCGATCAGTCCATCAAACTGACCCGCGCCACATACAAATCCGCTCTTGGCGTGGTCGCCATGACCATGGTGATAGGCGTCTTAAATGCTTTCGCCTTTGGCTCCAGTCTGGCTGAGGACGGCACCATGCCAGAGATGAGCGGCGGTGAACTTACAGCATTTATTGTCTTTATCCTGCTGCAGGTCTACCTTTACTTTTTGATGCTCACGCGCATTACCTATGCAGCCCATGGACTCGGAGATCTTAGCGACGCGGCCTCCTTCTCGATCAAAAATCTCCATCGTATTATTGGGCTTTACCTTCTCTTTATGCTCGCCGTCATGGTTGGCTATGTATTGCTGATTATCCCCGGGCTGATTTTGACCATTTCTCTGTCCCTTTGCTTTTACATCTTTTTGCTGGAAAAAACCGGTGTGGTGGCTTCCTTAAAGCGCTCTCATGAATTGGTCTGGGGTAACTGGATGCGCACCATGGTCGTCTTTTCGGTTGGCGGCATCATTGTTTTGATCTTTTACTTCATCATTGGGGCTGTGGCTGGACTCGCCGCATTCGGCACCACAACCAACGCTGAAGTTGCGATCAACTTGATTAGTGCCGTGCTCTCGCCGCTGGTGCAGCCTTATTTCATCGCCCTGTGTCTAGTGGTTTATCATGACGTCCGCCTACGTAAAGAAGGCGACGATCTTTCTACCGAGCTCGATAGCTTGTAGGCACAATGAGCTCTGATTTACTTGATGAGCTAACCGTTGAAGACCAGAGAACCATTGCGCTATCTGAGCTGGACCCTTTTCTAGCTGAAGTCACCCCACAGCCAGAGGAAGTTAGCTTCTGGCTTCGAGTCATTGAGTGGCTCTGGGAGCGCCTTGCGGACAGCGAGATGGCACAGAACCAATGGTTCACGGCCTTTGGTGAGTGGCTATTCAGTCACTGGCAGTTGCTGGTGTATTTCTTCTACATCTCCGCCGGGGCAACGGTGTTGTTCGGCTTATACCTTCTCTATCGCGTTTTCCAGGGAATTGATGGCTTCGGCCGGCGTCCAGCACAAGCCGCTAATTCCGCTGTATCCCAGTCCATTATCGCCGAGCAATTTTTTACCAGCGAAGACCCGGTCATCCAGGCCTATGGCGAGTTTCTATTTCAGATGGAGGAAACTCATTATGTAGAGCAGGCGTTTACTTTGAGTCCAAGGGAGTTGGCGGATCATTTACATCAAAACGCCGCACCTGCATCGCTTCGTCAGCGTTTCAGCTCACTGTTTCCACAAATCGATCGCTATTTGTACGGGAAGCAAGCCAAACCACCACAGCCCCAGTTGGTGGATGAGCTTCATCAAGTAACGGCCCTCGCCCAGCGTGCCACTGATGAGTGAACAACTAAAAAACCTGCTCGCAGCATTGGCCGCACTGCTGCTACTGGCCATATTGCTCTCACCAGGGCAGCAGATAGGCCCTACATCCTTCGCCAACACGGAGGACAAAGATGAACGAGGTCTGTATGCCATGAGCCAGTGGTTGCAAGCTTCCGGTTACAAGGTGATTAGCCACCGCACCCGCTTTGACAGTTTGATGCAGTACAGTCAGGCCGCCACATTGGTGGTGAATCTACCCACTTCCACCGCGATTCAGTTTCGGGACTTTGACACCTTACAAACCTGGCTGCGCTCTGGTGACCAACTGATCGTGGTGGTGGACAACAGCTACTATAACGGCGAAGAAGAGTTAAGGCTGTTTTTACAGAGCCTGGGGATCTGGCTCTCCCACAGCGACACCAGCGATTCTGAAGAGTCTGAGGCAGAGCAAAGCGACGACCATCAGTCCGATGAGCAACTTGAGTTCCCGGATTTCAATTTCGAAAATATTGAATACAGTGCGTTTTCCGAACACCCGTTATTTAACGATGTGGCAAGCATCTCGCTACAAAACGCTGTAAACCTGTTTGCGTTCCAGTTTGCTAGTGAAGTAGAAGTTGTGCCGCTGTATACCGATCTCAGCACAGGTTCCGGCCCTGCCTGGCTACTTCGCTCTACAGAATATCCTGGCGGCATCTTTGTGCTTGGCCATAGCGACTTCATGAGTAATCAGGGCCTGCTCTCAACGGAGCAGCAGGTGTTTGCGAAAAACCTGTTTGAGCAATTTGTTGCCCGGGACGAAACCATTATCTTTGCTGATTTTTATCAGGGCTTAAGTGAACTCTACGACATTCAAGCTTTGCTCAGTGACTCACGTTTTCATATGAGTTTATTCGCGGTGCTACTGACCTGGCTGGCCTATGTGGTGTTTTACAACATGCGCCTTGGGCCAGTATGGGCACCCCGGCTTAAGTTCTCCAATCGCGATTTTTCCATGGCGGCAGGAAACCTATATGCACGCCACACTGACAATGCTGAGGTCAACCAGCAGCTTCTAAAGCGCTTTAACAATACGTATCGGCACAAACACCGCCTGGCGAAAAATGGCCGCAGCGTGCTGGCCCATATGCAAACCACGCATCTATTTTCCAGAAACCTGCAGTCGCAACTGCAGCATCTAGAGACTCATCTCAATACTGAGCCTATGAAGACACAGCGTCTTCTCCACACCCTTTACCAGAGATTGGATACCCCATGAGTGTCAAAGACTTTCATAGCGAGTTGAAATTGCAGTTAGGTCAACAACTGTTTGGCCTTGAAGAAACCATCGATTGGTTAAGCATCGCTTTAATCGCCCGTGGCCACGTCTTGCTGGAAGGATTTCCTGGTTCCGGTAAAACCTCTATGGCGCGAGCACTGGCCCAATGCCTCGGCGGGGATTTTGGCCGCATTCAGTGCACGGCAGACTTGATGCCATCGGATATGACAGGCATCAGAATCTTTGATGAAACCCGCGGCAGCTTTGAGCTCGTCAAGGGCCCGCTGTTTTCAGACGTGGTGATTGTGGATGAAATTAACCGCACCAGCCCCAAAACCCAGTCTGCCATGCTGGAAGCCATGGAGGAGCGGCGCATCACGATTGATCGTGAATCCTACCCACTCAAAGAAGACTTCTTTGTCATCGCCACACAAAACCCCCATGAGTTTGAAGGGACCTATCCCTTGCCAGAATCACAGATTGACCGATTCTTTCTGAAGCTAGATGTAATGTATCCGACCGTAGACCATGAAGTTGCAGTACTAAAAACTTATGGCGCCGTTGCACCTGCCGCATTAAACACTTTAAGTGAGATGCCAAAAGAACTACTAGCCAGTGCAAGAGAAGAGGCAAATCAGGTCGCGGTGAGCGATGCTGTTTATCAATATATCGTTGCTCTTGCCGCTGCCACCCGCGCTGCGCCAAGTGTCTCGCTGGGGCTTTCTACCCGAGGGGTACTTGCCCTGCTCCGCTGCGCAAAAATCCTCGCCGCACGTGAGGGTTATGACTACGTTTCCCCGGACCACATCAAAGCCTCCCTCGCTCCTGTAGTTCGACATCGCATTGTGCTGACACAGGAAGCTTTGTTTGACGGGCTCGATGTGGGCGAAGTACTCACCCAAATTACCAGCAATATTGAGATCCCGCGGGAATGAAGCGCTTTGGTTTAACCGGCAGAGGTTTCACGCTGGTTGTGGTCCTGACCCTGGGACTCATCATTTCACTGTGGGGTGACGGCAACCTGGAGTTGCTGTGGCGAGCACTTGCCATGCTGTCCTGCGTCGCTCTTGTCTTGGAATGGTTAGCGCAACAAAGAACCCGCATATCGGCTCACCTTAAGCACGAATCAGAGCCGACGGATGACGTAGCCATTGAAACTCGGCTAGGCAAGCGAACGCATTTGACTATCGAAATTGAGACAGACAACCAGCGCCAGTTCCGCGCTTATCTGCCTGGCAACGAAGCCTTCGAAGTATATCGACAGAAACTGGTAAACAACCTACTCCACTGCGAGGTTATGCCGCACCAGCTCGGCTCCCATAGCCCGGGCCAACTGTTTGTACGCACGAAGGGGCTATTTTCACTGAGCACCTGGGATCATGGCGTTGCCATCGCCGAGTCGATCATCGTCAAAGCCGATCACTCCCTGGCTACTATGAACCTCAACAGTCAGAGTTTTAAACAACGATATGCCGATAAGATAAGCGGTAACGGTTTTGAATTAGATAGGCTTCGGGACTACCAGCAAGGTGACTCAGTACGCTTTATGGACTGGAAAGCAACCGCCCGACGCCGCAAGAAAACCGTCAGACAATTCACCGATGAAAATCAGCAAGAAGTATGTATTTTGTTGGATGCTTCACACTATGGGCGGGTTGAAGTGGACGGTATTAGTCGCTTCACCCATATGCTTAACACCACGGCCCGGCTATCTAGTCTGGCAAATCGCAGCGGTGACCAGGTGAGCTTTTGCGCCTATGGCGCCACCACAAAAGCCCTTATACCTCCGGGTAACTCACACCATCACCATCAAAAAGTCTTACAAAGCCTGGCCGAAGCCACCATTGATGAAGGGCCCGCTAACCATTTGATGGGCTATATGCATGCCTCAAGATTCTTAAAGCGTCGCTCGCTGCTCGTATTCATTACTCATTTAGATCATGCCTCTGCCACGGACCATCTGGCCCAAACCATTGCCCTTGCTAGCCGCAAGCACCTGGTTGTCACGGCTTCAATTCGCGACTACGATCTGGATAAACTTATCGCCACTGATGCGATTCGTTGGCGCGACCCATTCCACGCCCTGGCTGCAACCCAGATTAAGGATGCCACGGAAATCTTGATAGGCAAGCTACAGAGGCAAGGTGCATATGTATTACACGCCCACCCAGATACCGTGGATCGCGATCTGGTAAGCACTTATCAGCGCATCAGGGAAAGGCGCCTGGTGTCATAACAGCAGCATTTATTTTTGCATTGCTGAGTAGCGAAACGGCTTACCCGAGAGCAAATAGATGAATACCAGCCAATAACCCACGCCAACCGCCACTTTAAAAGCAAACGGGGCATCACTGGGAGAAACGTAGCCTTCAATTATTCCGGCAATAATCAGGAACGGCACACAAACACCACAAACAATGACGCCTTCCCGGGCCACTCTGCGGAATTCAGCCATTCGACTATTTTGACCAGGATGTGCAATGGCATCGCCCAGAGCAAAACCCGCGGTTGCGGCGAGGATAATAATACTTAGCTCCACACAACCGTGGGCAATGATGAAGTCCATCAGCCTCGGGTCCAAACCATATTGCGCCGTGTAGGAAAACGCACACCCTAACATCATGCCATTTAGCACAACGATATACAGGGTCCCAATGCCATAAAGTGACCCCAGGGCAAACGCCATGAACGACACCATAATGTTGTTGGTCATGATACTGAACGCTGCCACAGAAGACGGCATCACATTAAAAATGCCTTCGGTCCAGAGCTCACCTCGATGGACGGCATCAATCATGGGTGGTGAAAAAAACGCTGCGATGAGTTCTGGATACTGCGCCACCATGACCCAGCTAACGGCGATGGCAAAAACAAACAGCGCTGTCATCGCTGCCAGCTTTGGAATTAACCGCATCAAAATCACTGGTAGCTCATAACCCAGCAAACCTCGCGCATCTGGAATAAGAGCCGTCACAGGTTTGGCCAGTTCTTGCGAGGTACGGATTAGCAAGGCTTCAAGACTACGAGTCAGTTCTGCCTGGGGAAGTTCAGTTCTCGCCAGAGTAAAGTCGCCCTGGGTTTGTTGATAGTCTTCAAGCAAGCGCTGGGTATCTTTGAGGCTTACCCGCCCCGACTTTTGATGCTGATCCAGGAGCTGCTCCAACTCTCGCCACTGCTCCGCACGGCGGCTAAGCCAACGCTTTACAACTTCGTCATCCATCAGCGCTACCTATTTAGTATGGCCTGAATTTCGGCGCGTAGGTCTGGCACATTGCTCGGCCGACCAAACTTCTCCAGGGCTTTCCCCCCCAGCTTGCCGCGATGCTCTGGCGTCAAATCGTCCCATCGGTCCAGTAGCTTCTGCAAAACCTCCCGTTCCCTGATGGACACACCTGTTGCTTCTTGCTCTGCTGCCGCATCTGAGGCTGATGTCTCTGCCTGTTCGTAAACCAACAATGTACCAGCAGCGAGATCACCGATACGCACCTGATGCCGGGTGAATACACAGACCAGAACACCAATCATGTAAAAGCTTGGCAAACTGTCCAGCACCCGCATAACGTTGCGCACTAAGATTGCGCTGGCTGCGGGAATGCCACCGTCGACGGTGACTACTTTAATTTTGGCGTATCGTTTCCCCGGACTATTGCCTTGCATCATCAGTTCCAGCACGGGATGGTAAAGAAAATAAATGGCACCGGCAGGCAAAAACAACAACCAGTTGTAGGCGCTGGAACCCATCTCCACAAGGTCGAGCAGATAGACTAACAACCAGGCGATTAATACCCAGGCCATAGCCGCAAGGATTCGAATGTGCCAGTCAATGGCAAAGGCGTAGGCGCGAGAACCAAGACCTGCAACAGCCATTGAATACTCAAAGCCATAGGCAGAACGGATTGTCAGGGTATCTTCTTGCATCAAGTATCGGGATCAAGCAAACAAGGTCATCATACCCAGCACACCACAGGGGTGAAATGGTTAGTGTTCAGAATCCCGAATAAATGCTGTATTGGCGGAAATCTGCTCGTTTAATAAGCAAAAAAAAGCCCCCGACCGTTACCAGTAGGAGGCTTTTTGATTAGCGAACTATTCGCTCGGTTTAGATGCGCTCAATAATGATCGCAGGTGCCATGCCGCCAGCAGCGCACATGGTCACTAAACCAAACTGTTGGTCACGTCGCTCTAGTTCATCCAGTACTGTGCCGATCAGCATAGAACCGGTGGCACCGATTGGGTGACCCAACGCCATTGCGCCGCCATTCACATTCACCTTATCGCGATCCAAATCCAGATCACGGATGAACTTCTCAGCAACGACCGCAAACGCTTCATTGACTTCAAACAGGTCAATGTCGCTAAGGCTCATGCCGGCTTTTTTCAGAACCTTCTTCGCAGCAGGTACTGGCGCGTTCAGCATCAGTGTAGGTGAATCACCCATGTTGGCCATGGCGACAATACGAGCACGTGGCTTCAAACCATTGGCTTTGGCGTATTCCGCAGAAGACATCAATACCGCACCAGCGCCGTCCACAACACCGGATGAGTTACCAGCATGGTGGAAGTGTTCAATCTTCAGATCTGGATACTTTTGTGCCACCAACTTGCGGAACGTGGTTCCTTTGTCGTCCAGTTCAATATCAGCAATCTTCTCAAACGATGGTGGTAGTTGGCTCAAACCTTCAAGTGTGGTTTGTGGACGAGGGAATTCCTCGTGATCCAGAGCGACACTACCGTCTTCTTTGTAAACTGTAACCAGTGACTTATCGAAGTAACCATTTTTGATGGCGTGATCAGCACGACGCTGGGATTCAACCGCCAGGCTGTCGAGTGCTTCACGGCTAATGCCTTCTAGCGTGGCAATAGTATCAGCACAAACACCTTGATGTGGCTGTGGGTGGACACTGCGCAGGCGGAAGTTGTCGTTATCCAGGAAGGGCGAACCACGGCCGCTACCAGAACCTGCCAAAGACATCATTTCAGTACCGCCACCAATGGTCAGATCTTCCATACCAGACATAATGCTGGCAGCAGCGATATTTACAGAGGTAATACCGGAACCACAGAAACGGTCCAGGGTGACACCACTGGCTTTCACATCGTAACCAGCATCCAGTGCTGCCATACGCGCCAGGTCACCACTTTGTGGGCCACGCTGGGAACTGGTACCAAACACAATGTCGTCAACTTCAGCAGTATCAAAACCAACCCGGTCATGCAGGGCTTTTAAAACTGCCGCACCCAGGTGCTGGGGATGTTCATCAGCAAGGGCACCCTTACCTTGTTTACCAATCCCGCGCGGGGTACGACATGCATCAATAATCCAGGCTTCAGCCATGAGATCGCTCCAATATTTATGAAGCAGCTACCTTACTCCCTGCACACCGTGATGTTCAAATGAAGTTTGGAATAGCCGGTATTATCGGCGAAATACCTAGAACATAGGCCAATTGGCTATAACAAAGCGGGGAGTTTTAACCAATCACCCCTGCCGTGCGAAGTTCCTCAAGATCTCGCTCATCATAGCCAAAAGCGCTCAAAACACTGGCTGTATGTTGGCCGTGCGCTGGACTCGGTGAGGCGGGCTCAAGAGGCTCGCCCCCAAACCTGGCTGGCGCGCGTAAGTACCGCATTTTGCCCATCAATGGATGTTCAACTTGCTGGAGAGAATCATTGGCGGCAAGTTGCGGCTGAGCCAACACTTCATCGAAACTCAAACAACGAGCGCAAGGCACATCGTTTTCGCCAAGGCGCTTTAGAATGTCATCCGTACTAAAGGTTAAAAATGCCTCTGCCAATTCTGCTCGATACGCTTCCATGTTACGCATCAGGGCCTCTAGTGAATTGAAACGCTCGTCTTCAAGTAACTGTTCTTTGCCCAGTGCTTTTAAAACGCCAAAACGCTGTGCATCGGTGGCAGCGGAGATGGTGATAGCGCCGTCTTGGGTCAGGGTCAGTTGGTAAAGCAAATCCGGCAAATACGGTCCTGGCGTTACATCATCATCCAGCAAGGTGTGATCCATATAACTGTCGGGAAAAAGAAAAAACAAGCCAGAATCCAACATGGATAGATCAATGTGTTGGCCTTCCCCGGTTTTTTCCCGTAGGTACAGTGCACTGGTCACTGCCTGACAAGCGGTATATGCCGTGACTTTGTCGCACATCAAGTTGCGAATAAAAGTGTGTTCACCCGCACCAGCGACAAACCCCTGTGCGTGGGTCATGCCAGTATGGGCTTGAATCACCGGGTCATAAGCCGGAGCGTTTTTCATGGGGCCTTCATGGCCAAAGCCAGAAATCGCCATATAAATCAGCTTGCTGTTTGCCTCGCGCAACGCCTCACTACCCAGGCCCAGTTTATCCATCACACCCGGACGAAAATTGTGTATCACCACATCCACATCCGCGGCGAGTTGGCGCACCAGCTTTTGCCCGGCCTCCTCTTTTAAGTTCACCTTGATGGACTCTTTGCCGCGATTACAGTTCGCAAACAGCGATGAGATGCCGCCCTTGGCTGCGCCGATATAACGCATCGGGTCGCCCGCTTCTATTGGCTCCACCTTAATGACCCGGGCGCCCTGCTCGGCCATCATCATTGCCGCAAACGAGGCTGTGATCATGGTGGAAAACTCGAGAATGGTAACCCCTGCTAATGGCTTCACTACTGCCCCCTTTTTATTGTTAGTTTTTGTGGTGCTCTGTGGCTTTTTAACGTCGCACAGTTTTATTTGCTGAAGTTTTCTACTGCGCTATTAACGGCGCCAGGAGATTCTTCTCCTGAAGCCAGTCTCTTAAACCCGAGGTGCTGGGAATCATAATCTTGCCATAGCCAAGCTGTATCAAACCATCTGCCTGTAACTGACTTAGCACCTTGCCCGTTGACACTCTTGAGACACCAAGACTAAAGGCCAGTTGATCCTGGCGACAAGCAATTTCATATCTTTCCCCGGCACCGCGCACATTCGAGAGCAGTAGCTGGGCAGTGCGGACAATTAAGGGCTGACGGCGCAAACTGTCCAGGTACTCAAGCAGGGCATGGTGACGACGCAAGGTTAAGGTCAACATGGCCTCAGCTAATTCAGGGTGTTCAGCAAAGAACTTCATAAATTTCGCTTTTGGGATCTGGCAAACCTCAGACTCACCCTGACTGTAAATGTCGTGAGTGCTAGGTAAACCGGCAAACAACGTGAACTCGCCAAAACAGTCGCCCACATTAATGGCAGAGGTCATGAGCAAAGAACCATCCGCACCCACATTGCCGGCTATCACCTGACCTGACTGAACGATAGAGAGCCCAGGCTTCGCATCACCCCTTTGGTGAACCAGTTGCCCGTCTCGATAGCGCACGGTCTTACCCAGCTTGAGTAGTGCTGCCATCAAGTCGTCACTCAGCAAGCTGGCTAACGCCGGCGTGCCCGCTCGCAGCAGGTCGATCATGAAATTCCCGAAATGCTAACTTTTTAGCATTCTATTGCAGTTTTTATGACTAAGGTAGCGGAAACATCAGTACAGAACTGGGAGGGAAGTCATGAGCCAATTAACCATCCAACCGCATCAGGGCGCCGGTGCCGAGATCTTCGGCGTTGATCTGGGCAACCTTAGCGACAACGAATTCAATGCAATACAAAAAGCCTATGTTGAATATGGCCTGGTATTTTTTCGCGACCAGACCATCACCGAGGAGCAGCATATTGAGCTGGCGAAGCGTTTCGGGCCAATCAATATCAACCGCTTTTTTACCGCTAATAGCAGCTACCCGGAAATTGCCATGGTCACCAAAGAGGCCAATCAAGAGGTCAATATTGGCGGTGGCTGGCACACGGATCACTCCTATGACCAGGAGCCTGCCATGGGTTCAATTCTGGTGGCGCGGGAGTTACCGAAACAAGGCGGCGATACCTGGTTTGTCAGCATGTACAACGCTTTAGAGGGTCTATCAGACGGTCTTCTGGACACCTTAAAGAATCTCAACGCGGTGCATTCAGCGCGACATGTGTTTGGCACCGACACCGAATATCAAAAAGGTACGGGGGATCGTCTAGGCAACAGCAACACCGCCGATCAGCTGGTGGACCCGGTACACCCTGTGATCATCAAACACCCACTGTCTGGCAAGCCTACTTTGTATGTGAATCCTGCCTTCACACGTCACTTTGCAGGCTGGACGATTGAAGAGTCCGCGCCACTACTGGGCTACCTTTATCAACATGCGGTGCAGGAAGCGCGCATTTGTAAATTTAACTGGCAGCCAGGTTCCGTGGCCTTCTGGGACAATCGCGCCACGTGGCACTTCGCCCAGAATGATTACCAGGGCGAGCGCCGTGAAATGCATCGCATCACGTTAGATGGCTGCGCCCTGGAAGCTGCCTAGACCTTTATTGGCCCATCAAAATTCGAGCGGCGTTGGCAAATGCTGCTCGAAGATCCAATCCCGCTGTTCGATCAAGCGCTGATCAAACGACTCGATAAACTTTACAGTAGAATCGTAGGATTTGCGCAAAAACCCAGGCATCGGATTGATTTCGTGGGGTTGCGGTTGGAGTAAATTGGAAAAGTAGGCCCAGTATAAATCCGCTGCGGTGAAGCGATCGCCAATGAGATAATGACCAGGCTGTTGCGCCAGGTGGTCAGCAAGAAACGTTAAAAAGCTTTGCAGTTCTTCTTTTGCTTTGCTGACTACTTGCGGATCATAGAGATAATCTTTCAGCATGGGATTCTTAAAGGCGTTATCACCCATGGCCTGGTAGGTGGTATCTAACATCATGGTTCTGGCGTTCCAGGCAAAACCATTTTCACCGGCAATTTCATTAATTAGCCCGACCATTTGCATGCGCAGCTCACGCTCTGCTGGCACCAGAGAGGGACCTTTGCCAAGTCGTTCAGCAAGGTCAATCAACTCTAACCAGCGCACTCTAGGTGCTTCATCGTTATACATGGCCACCGGCGCATTGCGATGTTTGGTCCAGGCTACCAATTCAGGGTTGGCTTGTCCGCCCTGCTGCAACACCGGGATGAACTCCACCTGATGATGACGAAACAAAGCCTTGGCAGACTCGCTCCAGGGACCGGGTACACCGGCGGTGAGAACCAGGCGCAAGCCCGGGAGATCTTTTGCGGCTTCGACGCTTTGATATTCCATGGTTTAACTCATTTGTAGTAATTCAACCCAGTTACCATCTGGGTCTTCTATGATAGAAATGGTGACACCCGGACGAATGTCAGTGGGCGGCACCGCTATCTTATAACCCGCGTCCTGACACTCCTGGGTGGCGGCTTTCAGGTTACTCACAGAAATCGTGAAATACCGGTAACCAGTTGCGCCGCCAATACCGCCGGGAGGTGCAACCGCTTTCGGCGTTTTTGCATTCACAACAATTTTTAAGGTGGTGGTGCCACACTGTAAGCGCACCATTTTGCCGCCGCCGGGCATATCCATTTCACCGTCCACCGGTAAGCCCAGCGTGTCGCGATAAAATTTGAGTACTGCCTCTGCATCCGTTGTGACCAGGCCGAGGTCAACGGAATCCTTGGTAATTTCCAAAGCCATTGTCTTTCCTTAAATCTATTGAGAGTTAGCCGCCGACGATTCTTGGCATCACAAACACTTCGGCGCCTTCGGGAATGGGTGTTTCCCAGCTATCACGATAAATCGTGCCATTGATGGCCACGGCGATGCCGTCTTCATCAAACTGACTTAAGCCGGGATAACGATCTTTCAAGCGGGTTAAGAGTTCACGAATGGTGTCTGCCTCGACTTGCACAGAGTCAGCACCATCCATGACATCTCGTAATGGGCCAGAAACTGAAACCTTCACGCTTCAGCCTTTACGCCGCATCATCCTGCTTATTTGCGTCTTGCAGGGCTTTCAAAATCCGCGGTGGCGACATGGGCACCTGGTACATACGCACACCTACCGCGTTCGAGACCGCATTGGCAATCGCACCCAGCGGCGGCACGATCGAGGTTTCGCCAACGCCGCGAATACCGTATGGATGATTCGGGTTAGGAATCTCCAAAATCTTGGTATCAATGGATGGCAGGTCAGAACACACCGGAATGCGGTAATCCAGGAAGCCAGCATTTTGTAGCAGACCATCGTCACCGTAGATGTATTCCTCGTTCAAGGCCCAACCAATACCTTGCGCCGCAGCACCCTGGAATTGTCCTTCCACATAGTCCGGGTGAATGGCTTTACCAGCATCCTGCACCACGGTGTAACGAAGGATTTCAGTACGACCGGTTTCTGGGTCCACTTCAACGTCCACAATGTGGCTAGCAAAGGACACACCGGCACCATCGGCGGTGGCTTCATGGTGACCAGCAATGGGGCCACCGGTGTTGCCTGCCTTGGCGGCAATTTCTTTTAAACTCAAAGGTGGCAAGTTGCCATGCTCAGCACCAACCGCGCGGGCTTCACCGTCCTTCCACTCCACAGCTTCAACGGGGATTTGCCACATTTTCGCGGCACGAGACTTGAGAATCTCAATGGCATCCCGGGCGGCAAAAATCGCGGCCATACCGGATGAGAACGTACCACGACTCCCCTCAGTAGTATCGTTATGACCCAGCGATGAGGTATCACCAATGCTGGTTTTCACCTGATCGTACGGGATACCCAGCTCTTCGGCGGCAATCAAGGCCAACGAAGCGCGCGCACCACCCACATCAATGGTACCCACCGTGAGGTTTACTGAGCCATCCTGGCCAATGTTTAAATCGCAGCAGGTCTGGCCACCAATGTTAAACCAGAAACCACAGGCCACGCCGCGGCCCTGGTTTTTGCCCAGCTTGGCTTTCATGTGTGGATGATTGCGCACAGCTTCGAGGGTTGGCTCAATACCAATTGGCCCCCAAACGGGGCCGTAAGGTGCCAGGGTACCTTCGCGGGCCACGTTCTTTAAACGCAGCTCAACAGGGTCCATACCTATTTCTTTCGCTACCTGGTCAATGGTGCTTTCCACGCCAAAAGCCATCATCGGCGCAGACGGTGCGCGATAAGCGGCAACCTTAGGCCGGTTACATAACACGTTAACGCCAATGGCCTTGTTGTTGGCAATGTTGTAACAGGCAAAGGCTGTCATACCGCCAAGAGTGCCCCAGATACCTGGGAAGGCGCCGCCCATATAACGACATTCGGCGCGAGCGGCGACAATGGTGCCGTCCTTTTTCGCACCAATTTTAATATCCATCGAAGTGGAACAGGTGGGGCCAGAGGCTTTAAACACTTCCTCGCGGCTCATGACCATTTTCACTGGACGATTCGCCTTACGGGACAATGCCAGAGCAATGGGTTCCATCCACACGTGGGTTTTACCACCAAAACCACCACCAATCTCTGAAGAGGTGACTTTTAACTTGGCCACATCCATACCCAGCAGTTCGGCACAGGTATTGCGATATGAGAAGTGCCCCTGTGTGGTCACCCAGAGTTCGCCAGTACCATCAGGACTCACGCTCGCCAAACAGGCATGGGGTTCAATATACCCCTGGTGAGTCTGGCCAGTTTTGTAACTGCGCTCGACAATCACATCGGCTTCCTTAAATCCTGCATCCACATCACCATGGCCGAACTCGGCTTTTGACATCAGGTTCGCTGGCTGACCTTCTTTGGCGTAACGAGGCTGAACCGCAGGCGCATCTGGTTTAAGCGCTTCATCCACGTCGGTAACATGGGGCAGCTTCTCGTAAGTAACCTTAATAAGTTTCAGCGCCTTTTTAGCCGTGGACTTATCAATGGCGGCAACCGCCGCCACCGCATGGCCGTCGTACAAAACGCGATCTCGCGCCATGCAGTTTTCTAACGTGTCATACAAACCGGCATTACCGTTGGTGAGATCTGGCAAATCGGCCGCTGTCACAATGGCTTTGACACCTTTGACCTTCTCGGCCTTGCTGGTGTCGATTTTTTTGATTTTGGCGTGAGCATGAGGCGAGCGCAGCATTAAGCTAGCAAGCTGACCCGGTGCATTCATGTCTGCGCCATAACGCGCTCGTCCGGTGACCTTGTCTAAACCGTCTGGACGCTTAACTCTGCTGCCAATAACTTTAAAGTCTTGACCTGTATATGATGAATCACCCATGTTGGCCCCCTACTTCTTCTTAGATTTTTTGGCTTGCTTCTTCAGGTCCTTGGCAGCTGCCTGGACCGCTTTGACGATCTTGTCGTAGCCGGTGCAACGACATAGATTGCCAGCAAGCGCGTAGCGAATTTCTGTTTCTGTTGGGTCTGGATTCTCATCCAGCAATGCTTTAGCTGAAACCAGGAAACCTGGTGTGCAAATACCACATTGCAAGGCAGCGTTATTGATAAATTGCTCCTGCAGCGGGTGCAATTTTTCGCCGTCAGCCATACCTTCAACGGTAGTGATCTTGCGACCTTCTGCCTCAGCACCTAGCACCAGGCAAGAACACACAAGTTGACCGTCGAGGGTGATACTACAAGCGCCGCAATCTCCGGTGCCGCAGCCTTCTTTGGCACCCATCAGATTCAAACGATCTCGCAATACATCCAGTAAGGATTCATCCGCAGGACAAACAAACTCCACCGGATCATCATTTACCGTGGTTGTTACATGTACTCCAGCCATCTTACTTACCTCCCGCTCTTTCATATGCAATCTTCGCTGCACGTTTTGCTAATACGCCCGCCACCTGCTGGCGATATTCTATTGTGCCTCGCTTATCATCAATTGGATTACACGCAGCAGAACACGCTGCCGCAAGGGCTTCTAATGCCTCGTCGTCAAGCTTCGTGCCGACAATGGCCGCCGCGGCTTCTTTCACAAGGAGCGGCGTCGGCGCGACTGCACCCAGGGCAACCCGGGCCGAGGCAATCACGCCTTTGGCCAGGGTTAAGTTTACAGCCACACCCACCACAGCAATGTCCATTTCTGTTCTTGGTGTGAATCTCAAATAAGCATCCCCGGATTTGGGTTTCCTTGCCGGCAGCGTAATCGCTTCAATCACTTCGTCTTTGGCCAGGCTGGTTTTGCCCGGGCCAGTGATGATGTTTTCTACTGCGACCGTGCGACGCTTCTTGCCCACAACCACCGCCTTGGCGCCAGCAGCGATCATGGCAGGGACACTATCTGCAGCAGGGGACGCATTACAGAGGTTACCTGCCATGGTGCAACGACCCTGAATCTGATCAGAGCCAATTAAATTGGCCGCTTCAACCACACCGGGCCAGGCTTTTACGAGCGCTTTGTTTTTACGTAACTGCGCACCAGGTACCGCGGATCCAATCTTGAAGCCAGAAGCTGTCTTTTTGATTTCGGTCATGGCTGGCACACGTTTAATATCCACCATGAGATCCGGCTCGATCATGTCCATACGAAGACGCACTAAGAGATCCGTGCCTCCGGCAAGCACGTAGGCTTTGCCCTTCTCCTTCCCTAATAGCGCCACCACTTCTTTGGTGGTGGTTGGAGCTTCATATCTCATTACGTCCCCCTTAATTTTTGGTATTTACAGCTGAGAAATTCGCGAAGCTTGAGTGTATTGGTTTACAAAGCGGAAGCAAATGGGCTCAAGCGCTTCTTTCACACCCGTTTTGGAAAAATATTATGTGACGTAGGCCACATTTCTGACAAAATCTTGCGCTTATTTACAAACTCAGCCTATTCATTGGCCATACTCTATGGAGAATCGCGTTTCCAGCTTCACACAGCACTATTTATGCCTTATTCAGTTAGAGTCAACGAGCAAGCAAAAACCATCACCCTGGCTTGCTGGAGTACCATAACCATCGACCATCTAATGGACTACGAAAGAGTCTATTGGGGCGGTTTCGAGCACGTGGGTTTCCACCATATCGTTGATCTACAACTGGCGGAGCTGAATGTTAGCCTCGAGGAGGGCTTGATGCTTGCCACTCACGCCACACCTACTGATCTTAAAGCCTACTCGGGTGCGCGCAGCGCCATGGTAGCGGCAGATGACGAGCAAGAAATATTGCTACTCGCCTATCGCGACGCGAGGCACGCCATGTGCTCGCCGGATATTCGTGAGGTCAAGGTGTTCCGTGACTTAGAAGCAGCAAAAGCCTGGATCCAGGAAACTGAGACGGTATTTAACACCTGATCTTATACACAGACCTAGACAAATCGCCGCGCCAGGCGATCACCAAGGTAAAAGCCAGCGTAGCTAAAACCCAGCCAAACCCAGCCATTCGCCATATCGATACGATCTGGCCAGTAAAAAAACCAGACAAAGGCATCCACCAGATTCATCATCTGGTCCACAAAAAACCTCACCAGGTCTTGAGTGTTCAGCATGTCACGCAAAGCCTGCCAGCCGGGAAAGTTCGTAACAAAGTCGAAGATTTGCTGTGCTTCAATAACACAGAACGTCAGCAGTGCCATCAGCCCATAATAGCCGCCACCAAAGCTTAGCCATTTCTGATGCAAGTAATTGTTTGAGGGCCGCTCGCCGTCCAGCGCATCGTCGATGGTCGAGTCCCAGTCATCCTCATCCTCGTCATCAGGATGAATCACGCCATCTTTATAGGCGTAGAAAGTGACGCCGAACGTGAGGGCGGCAATCGGCAAAAATGCCAGCAAAAACGCTTTGAGAATATCCATCGCTATACATCAGGTTATGAATCAACCACATCAATCAACAGATTGATCCAGCGAGGATAAAGCAAAATAGAACGTTTACAAATTCTGACTCACAAACTGCAGCATCTGGTCCGCAGTGGAAATCACCTTCGAGTTCATTTCATAAGCACGTTGGGTAGAAATCATGTTAACCAGTTCTTCCACCACGTTGACGTTGGAATTCTCTAGTGACCCTTGCACCGTGGTACCCAGACCATTTAAGCCCGGCGTACCTTCTTGAGGCGCACCGCTAGAAGCAGTTTCGCGGAACAGGTTGCCACCGATGGCTTGTAAGCCCGCTGGATTCACAAAGTCTACCAACTGGATATTACCAATCTCGGTGGGTTCCACCTCACCGGGTAATGCCACCGATACTGTGCCGTCGGTACCAACAGAAATTGACTGGGCCCCTTCAGGCACCGTCATCGCTGGCTGGATGGGGTCACCCTGGGACGTGACAATCTGACCATTGGCATCCAAATGGAACTGACCGTCACGGGAATATCCCAGGGTGCCATCGGGCAACTGCACCTGTAAAAACCCGCGCCCATTAATGGCAATATCTAAAGCGTTATCAGTAATTTCTAAATCGCCATTGGTAAATACCTTTTGCGTACCCGCGGCGCGAACCCCGGTACCTAACTGCAAACCGGATGGCAGTTGGGTTTCCTGGGAAGCCTGCGCACCTGGCTGACGCTGGATTTGATAAAGCAAATCCTGAAACACCGCTCGATCTTTTTTAAAGCCAACTGTACTAACATTCGCAAGGTTGTTAGAGATGGTAGACAACGCGGTGTCTTGCGCACTCAAACCCGTTTTACTTACCCAAAGCGCTGATAACATGTCATTTCTTCCTTAATTTACCTGGAGCAGACGGGCTGCTGATTCATCCATTTCTTCTGCGGTGCGCATCATCTTGACCTGTAACTCAAATTGTCTTGAGAGCTCTAGAATTTCGGTCATTTCCGCCACGGCGTTAACGTTACTGGTTTCTAAAAATCCAGAAGCCAGGCCAACATCGGCAGCCTCTGGTTCGATCAGACCATCAATACGTCGGAATAAACCATCAGCACCCTTGGCAAGACCCGCGAGATCAGGGTTCACCAGTTTGATTCGGTTGACCTGGGTTAACGCTTCAGGTGTTTGGCCCTGACCGCGAATAGAGACGGTTCCGTCGCGGCCAATCTCGAGCTTTTCAAAGGGCGGCACAACAATTGGGCCACCGTCACCTAACACAGGAATGCCAGTGCCGGTGCGCAGATTGCCAAGATCATCCACATAAAAGTCACCAGCGCGCGTGAATGCTTCTTCCAGGTTCGGACCTTCTACCGCGATAAAACCATCACCTTCGATTGCTACATCTAACTCCCGGCCCGTCTCAATCAGGTTACCCGGGCGGAAATCAGTACCTGGGTTTTCTGTGAGTGAATACACACGGCTGGGAAAGTGCTCACCAAATAACTGCATGCTCCGGGCCTGGGCTAAATCCGCACGAAAACCAGTGGTGCGCGCGTTTGCTAGATTGTTAGAGTGCAGTGATTGCGACTTGGCGTTGTGGCTTGCGCCGGTCATTGAGATGTAAAGCAATCTATCCATGAGGTTATCTCAGGTTCATGATGGTCTGCGTTACCGCATCCACCGTTTCAATGGTTTTGGCACTGGCCTGGAAGTTACGCTGGGCAATAATCAAGTTCACCAACTGCTCAGACAACTCAACGTTAGAGTCTTCCAAAGCACCAGCATTCAATGCGCCTAGCGATGCACTGCGCGGCGTCCCCACTACTGGCTCTCCGGATTCAAAAGTTTCCGCCCAGCCAGTGCCACCAAGATTTTTTAACCCCTGCACATTGGCAAAGTTCGCCAGGGCAACCTGGCCCAGTACCTGGTTTTCACCATTGGTATAGCGCGCAAAAATCACCCCGGTATCGGAAATATCCAGACCACTCAAACGACCGGTGGCAAAACCATCCTGGGCCACACTACTTACCGAGAACACACCGCCAAATTGCGTGGAACCTGCAAGATCAATGACAAAGTTAGAACTGATGGCGGGGTCGTCAGGCACTGGCAATTGCGCGCCTGAGAGAACGTTAATTGGGCCAAGGGCACCGGTGGTGTTTCCGTCAGGATCAGTTGGACTCCAGTTAGTGATATGGATGGTGGGCGTTTCAGCGTCTACGAGTTCACCGGCTTCGTTGAACTGCAAGCGGAACCCTGCCTGGGTAGGCAACGTATTGTCCGGTGCTGGTAAGGTCGGATCAGGGTCACCGACATCCTGACCATCAATCTGTACATACATGGTCCAGCGGTTTGCTGCAGAACCTGGCTCCTCTGGCCGGAACGGCTCTTTCACAAAGTACTGGGTCATCACGTGAGAGTTACCCAGGGAATCGAAGATCGTCACGGAGGTTGCTGAGTTATAAGTTTCCTGGTTATCAGGGTCGAAGCTATTGATTTCGAACTCGGTAAAGTTCTCTGCTTCGATGGCGCCTAACAACGCGGTACGGTCAGGATCGGCATTTGCCAGGGTGACGTTTTCATCGAGAATAAATTCTAATGTACCACCTACGGACGCAGCCTGATCACCGCCAACCAGATCTAACACCGCAGGTTGGCCGTTTGGTCCTTGCACGCTAATGGTATCAGCCGTATCTGGGCTATCAATGGAGAACACCAAATCGTTACCCAGGGCCGCGCTGACCAGCAAATCACCCGTGGCAGCGTCTACTTCCGCGCTAATACCACGGAGTGCATTAGTGTTGTTAATGTCATCTGCAAGGGCCGCCAGGCTGGGTGAAGTAAAACGCACACCGTTAACCGTCACTGCAAGATTACCGTTGTTGTTTAAGTAATCCGCATCAGGGATTCGCGCACTGGTTGAAGCACTCGCACTCACACCGGCAACATCGTTAAAACGGGCAGCGATTTCTGCAGCGGACTCACCGGGCAATGTGGTGACAGTTGTGGTCACCACGTTCGCTGGATCGGTGGTATTCACAATATCCACGCTCTGCACAGGATAGCCATTATCCACCGCGGCGATACCTTGTTCCGTGATACCCGTGGCAAGATTTAAGACCCGCGCCAGATTGTCCGCGGTCACGCCTGGATTGGCAGTGTTGAGATTGTTCACAGTGATATTGGCGGGCTCACCGGCCACCGTGGCAAAAAACTGTAACTGACCAGCGTTATCCGGATCTTCCCTTACATCCACGCCAATGTTTGCCAGGCGAAGCTCGTCTTGAATGTCCGCGATCAAGTCATCCAGGGTTTGAATATCGCTATCCAGCGTAATCGTGACCGGGCCGCCGTTGTTTTGTGTGGCGCCATCTAGCGTGATATCAAAGCTCGCGCTAGAGAGATTACCTACTTCACCAGTGGTGCCATTCACACCGCTAGGATCAGGGTTGTCATTGGAGGCGCCCATTTGAATACGCCCCAGGACATTTTCCACGTTTGCCTGGGTGACACTGTTGCCCAGGGTCAATGCGACACGTGGGTCCAGTTCAATAATGGAACCTTCACCAGATACGGTGGAGAAGAACTGCAAGATACCCTGACCGGGCCGGGCCGGATCTTCCCGCACGTCCATGCCAATGCCTGTATTCGCCAGGTCGTCACGGATATCCGTGATTAAGTCTTGAAGCGTTTGGATATTGCTATCCAGGGTAATAACTTGAGTCTGGTTTGCTGCGCCATCTGCTCCGCCACTTAAGCGAACTTCGAAACTCGCCGCCGTATTGCTACCGTTGGCCTCGGTTGCACCGTCAGTAATACCACCCAGCAAGTTCACAATGTCGGCGGTGTTAGTCACCTGGTCGCCAGCGATACCTGATACCTGAAAGTTATCCACAGTGACGGTAGAAGCCTCACCGGCAACCGTGGCAAAGAACTGCAGTAAGCCAGCATTGTCGGGGTCTTCCTGAGCGCGTACATCAATGCCCGGTACAGCTACCGCATCAAGTTGCGTATTAATAGCTGAAACCAACGTATCCAGGTCACCGCTGGCAATATTCTGATCTAATGTGACTGTTACCGTACGGTTGCCACCCACACCGGAGCCATTGGCTATGGTGATATCAAAGCTAGCAGCGGTGAGTGAACCTACAGCACCGATAGCACCAGCACCTGGTACAACACTGGTTGCACCATCGGCAATACCTAACAGATTAGTAATGTCGTTAGTTGTGGTATCTGATGTACCGGCTGCATAGTTGCTCACTGTGATTGTGCTGGCAACGCCGTCGTCAGTTGAGAAGAATTGCAGCCTGCCGCTGTTGCTGGGGTCACTGCGCACATCCAAGCCGATACCTGATGCAGTTAACTGATCCTGTATGTCCGTGAGCAAACCCTGAAAAGTTGTGATGTTAGCGTTTAAGTTAATGGTAGCCGAACCGTCATTAGTACCACCGGCCACAGCCACCTCAAAGGTGGCGCCGGAACTGGTAGATCCATCAGTAATGCCACCCAATGCACCTTGAACATCCGCTGCGGTGACGCCACCGCCGCCAGGCACAAAGTTATCCACGGTGACCGTGCTTGCTTCACCTGCTACCGCTGCTTGAAACTCAATCAAACCAGAGGCTGGCGGATTTTCTACCGCAACCACATCAATGCCCACCAGATCGTCATTGATATCTGCCAACAAGCTAGTGATATCAGTGACGTTAGTCGTCAAGTTCACTGTCACTGTTGTATTGCCGTTACCACCACTGCCGTTGGCAATGGTGACGTCGAACGAAGCATTGGCAGCGCCAGCACTGAAGTTAAAACCAGTGACCGGTCCAGATGCTTTAACTGCAGTGGGTTTGTTCGCAAAGTTAAAGTTCACAGGCGCAGATAGAGACGCCAGCGTGCTTGGGCTATTGACGCTAAAGTCATGGCCGATAACCGTCTGGGTAGCTGTGACGGCAGTTGGCGCATTGACACTAAAGTCGAATGGGGTAATGGGCGAATTTGCCGTAATTGCCGAATTACTATCAACGCTGAAGTCAAACGGCGTTGGCGGGGCATTGGTAGCTAA
>JBKAGC010000002.1:0-47440 GCA_046290215.1 Pseudomonadales bacterium
ACTTCAAATCCCTCGGGGATTTCACCCACCCAACTTAAGGTATAAACACGAATATGGTGACCATTACTTTGGCACTCCAAAGCGATGCGCATAAAGTCCCTTTGCAAACCGCCGTAAGGGAAGAACTTGTATAAACAAAACGCCAGCTTCATATTTGCAGGGTGACCCTTGATCGTTAGTGGCGAGTCTTCGCCATTTGCCCTTGTAGCAACTCAAACACCCGCGCAGGGCTGAGTTCCGCAAAACAAGGGGGATAAATGTTACTGGAATGTTCCCCTGGCTTGAACCGACAGTGACTATTCAGACAAGGCGCACAGGTTAGATCGGGCTGCTCACCGGTTTGCTGCAAAGAAACCTGCCGAGGTCCATGAACCCCGGTAAGTTCTGGCGAAGTTGGACCGTACAGACCCACGAGCGGAACATTGTAAGCTGCTGCGAGATGACCCAGCCCGGTATCGACCGTTACCGCACCTTCCGCTCTCGCCAGGATCTTCGCGAGCTTACTCAAGCTCCCGGCCGTTACGATCTCAACATTTTGCACAGCTGCAGCAATTCGTTCAGCTCGAACACGCTCGGCTTCATTATTATGCGTTAGCTGGACCGTGTATCCATTGGCAGTACAAAGTGTTGCAAGCTCAAGCCAATAGGATTCTGGCCAGTGCTTACTCGCCCAGGTGGTGCCATGAAGAAAGAAGATCCGCCCAGAAGCCGGTCCCGGTGCACCGCTTAACCCGTAACTAAACCCGGGCGTTAGTTTGTAACCAAATCGTCCAGAAAATAGTCGTCGTTGTCGCGCAATCGCGTGGAGGGTTTTAGACACGGAATAGGTATCCGCGTAGCTTACACTGGCAACCGCCTCCCGGGCTGAATCACGGGCAAAGCCAATCACCGGACCTTTCGCCAGAGCGGCAACCAGGGCACTTTTTACCAGACCCTGGGCGTCCACAATCACGTCATATTCGGTTGCCTGTAGCTTCCGCCTAAAAGCAGCGATTTCATTTCGATGCTTAAACCAATTACCACGCCAGCGCCGGACAGCAATGGGAATCACTTGATTAATATCCGGGTGCATCCTAACAATGTCGGCAAAACCTTCCTCAACCACCCAATCTACCCTGATATCAGGTACGGCGTGCAGTAAGTCTGTCACCGCCGGTAAACAGTGGATAACATCACCCATGGATGACATTTTCACAACCAACACTTTCACTGGGGTAACCGGCGTAACGGGATGGTATCGGGGTACAGCTGGTTTAAACAATTCTTGTGTTGCAACGGACATTGCCGTTTAAAACAGGGGCTACAACTTAATCCCAGTGAAACTATATCGAGATTTTCGGTAAGTGGCGGCGTAAAGTCTGGTGACGTTGATCCATAAATCACCGTGGTGTGAACGCCGACGGCGGCGGCAATATGCATCAGGCCAGAATCATTCGACACAACCTGAGAACACAGCCCGAGTAGATCAATTACGTCTAACAAGCTGGTCTTGCCGGCTAAATTTACACAATGCTGCGGCTCTCCCTGGGATATTTCGTTTGCCGTCCCCACATCGCCAGGACCACCTAACACCCACACCTGATAACCAGCAGCAATGGCTTTATCCATTAAGGCGCGATAGTGCTGCGCTGGCCACTTCTTCGCGTCACCGAATTCCGCGCCGGGGCAGAGAGCCAGCACGGGTCGATCCAGCTTCAATTCCAGTTTATCAATCAGTGTTTGCTGGTTTTCAGCATCGACAAACAGTTCTGGGAAGGGGATGTGTTCTGGCGCTGCATTCCCAGACTTCATGGCGAGTACGGCAAACCGATCGATCATTCGAGGTAAACGCCGTTTGCTTAAGAGCCGCATATCGTTCACCAGGAAATACCGATACTCACCGCGAAATGCCGTGCGTATGGGTATTTCAGCAGCAAAAGGTACCAGGGCTGACTTCAGGGAGTTTGGCAAAATAATTGCCCGGCTATATTGGTTTTTCTTTAGGGCTTCGCCAAATGCAAAGCGTTTGCCTAAACCCAACTCGCCGTGCTGCATTTCAAACCGAATACCGCGATTGACCTCTGCCATGCGCGACACCACCGATAATGACGCTGGTGGTGCGAGCACATCTATCTCACACTCAGGCCAGCGCTGTCGCAGCAGCTTGTAAACAACTTGTGACATTACCATGTCGCCAACCCAGGACGGGCCAACAACAAGAATGCGCTCAGTCATTTATTTAGCAACGGTTGACCAATCGGGGTAAGCATCACGCTTGCCCCGTACCTGGTCAAAATACATGGATTGCAGCTTTTCCGTAATTGGACCGCGTTTGCCTGTACCAATGGTGCGGTTGTCCAGCGACTGGATCGGCAAAACTTCCGCTGCGGTGCCCGTAAAAAACGCCTCGTCAGCCACATAAACTTCATCACGGGTGATTCTGCGCTCGGTCACTTTAAGCCTAAGTTCCTCGGCGAAACTAAGAATAGTAGCCCGGGTAATACCTTCAAGACAGGAGGTAAGTTCCGGTGTGACAAGCTTGCCACCTTGTACCAGGAAAATATTCTCACCGCTGCCCTCTGCAACGTAACCCTCGTTATCCAACAACAGGGCTTCTTCGCAACCGCTATCCAGCGCCTCTTTTAGGGCCAACATCGAGTTAATGTAGTTACCATTAGCTTTGGCCTTACACATCGTGATGTTAACGTGATGGCGAGTATAGGAAGATGTGCGCACCCGTATACCGTTTTCGAGTGCCTCTGGCGACATATATGAAGGCCATTCCCAGGCAGCAACAATACAGTGTGGCTTGAGACCCTCGGCACGCAAACCCATACCTTCAGAGCCATAAAAACACATGGGCCTGAGGTAACCTTCTTCTAGCTTGTTCTCTCTAATGACATCAAGCTGGGCCTGATTAATCTGCTCTTTGCTGAAAGGCAGCGGCATGCTGAGAATGTGCGCAGAGCGAAACAAGCGATCAGTGTGATCCTGCAGGCGGAAAATCGCCGGCCCCTGATCTGTGGCATAGGCACGCACACCTTCAAACACACCCAGGCCGTAATGCAGAGTATGGGTTAAAACATGGACTTTAGCGTCTCGCCAGGGAATCAATTCCCCATCGAACCAAATAACACCGTCCCTATCGGCGAAGTTCGTGCTCATCATCGCAACCTTTCTATAATCGAACGGCGTATTCTACACCGGGCCGAGATACTTGTCCCAAACTGCGCCCACTTCCGCAAGCAATTCAACGATCTGAGACTTTTCCGCAGCATCCCCGCCGAGCCAATCTAGATGCAGCATGGAGCGGTATGCCACGAAGGCCCGGCTCAAGAGCTCCGCTTCAGCATCAAGTAACAGGCCGCTGGCCGCCAGCGTCGAGAGAATTCGCACGTTGTCTGTCCACCTGGCCAGTTCCGGATGTTCCGCGCCATAGCGCAAGACCTGAAACTGCACCAGAAATTCGATATCAATGAGGGCGCCACGCTCTTGCTTTAGATCAATCTGCTCTGCGGCTCTGGGCTTCAAGTTGGCGCGCATTTTTGTACGCATTTGTTGAACCTCTTCGGCCAACTGCTGCGGCTCCCGGGGTCGCTCAATCACACGGGTACGTAGGGCTTGAAAAGCCTCTCTGAGCACATCACTGCCAACTACCAGACGAGCGCGAATGATTGCCTGCTGCTCCCAGGTCCAGGCGTTTTCATCTAAATACCTGGCAAGGGCTGGCATGGTAATGACCAACGGACCACTATTGCCATCTGGTCGAAGTCTGAGGTCTACCTCAAAAAGCTTACCGAAGCGGGTTAAGGTTGTGAGAATGTGCACCACCCGCTGACCAAGTCGTTGATAAAAAACCCGGTTATGAATCGGCCGCGCACCGTTCGTTTCACCGTTGCCAATGGCACCGTGAACAAACACTAAATCAAGATCAGAACCATAGCCCAACTCATAGCCGCCTAGTTTGCCATAGGCAACAATACCGAAATCCACAGGGATCACAGACCCGTCTTCTGCTGTCGGCTGGCCGTGCCGGGCCGTTAAATAATCACTGGCCAAATCAACAGCTCGTTGCAAGCTAAGTTCTGCAATTTGCGTTAGCTGGTCTGAAGCGCGCATGGTAGATAGTTCGCCCAGCAACTCGTAAGCGGCTACCTTGAGATTGGCGGCATGTTTAAAAGTACGCAATGCATCCATCCGCCCTTCAAGATCATCACGGGCCAGAAGCATCAACTCGTCATCAAGCTGCCCTGCCAGGCCATCCGTGTCAGAAATTACCCGGTTCAACTCCGCTTCACTGAGTTCGTACAGCAATATAGGGTAACGGGCGAGCTGTGAAGCCACATAATCGCTTATTGCACAAAGTCGCACGACCCGCTGCAGGACGTCCAAATTCTCATTCAGAAACACAATGTAGGTACTACGCCGCAGTACTTGAGCTGTCAGGGTTAAGATTCTCGCCAGAGTTTGCTCTGGTTCTACTTCACGGCTGCATAAGCGCAATACAATAGGCAGTAACGCTGCCAAACGTTCTAGCACTGGCCCCTCTAGATCTTCAGATTCCTGTTTTAGAGCCACCAGATGCTTCACTACCTGCTCAACCTGCACAAACCCTGCTCGTTGAATATTCTCTGCTGCCTGCTCTGACTCGGGCGCTTGCCAGATTCGTGACCAGATAAGATTGCCTTCAAGGAGGCTCTCTCTCTCGGCTTCATTGGCCGCCATCAAATCCGCAAAGACTTCAGTGACGAATTCCCGATGATGACTCAGCGCGGTGTAGAAATCCTCATAACTTGCAAAGCCCATTGCTGTCGCTAGACGTTCGCGACTCACATTATCTGTTGGTAGAGCCTGGGTTTGTCGGTCATTTTCCGCCTGGATAACATGCTCAGCATTGCGGAGAAAAATATAGGCGGACCTGAGCATTTCGATATCGCTGGCGGGCAACAACGCCTCTGCCTTTAATACATCCAGCGCATCTAGCAATCGTCGTAGTTGTAGCTCTGGCTTCTTTCCACCCCAGATAAGTTGTTGGCTCTGGACGATAAATTCGATTTCACGAATGCCTCCAGGACCAAGCTTGACGTCTTCTTGTAGAGACTTCCTTGATACTTCTTGATTTATCAAGCTTTTCATGTCTCGAAGCGACTCGAGCGCGCCATAGTCAATGTGTTTTCTATAAATAAAGGGGCGCATCCACTCAAGGAAGTCTTCCCCCGCGGTAGTGTCACCTGCCACCGCACGAGCCTTGATAAACGCATAACGCTCCCAATCCCGTCCTTGCTCGAGATAGTACTTTTCCATTGCAGCACGGTGTAGCACTAGCGCGCCGCTTTCACCGTAAGGACGCAAGCGCATATCAACACGAAACACAAAGCCCATCGGCCCCACTTTATCCAATGAATTTATGAGATTTCGCGCTAGCTTGATATAGAACTCCTGATAGCTACGCCCTGAAGACAGGGTGCCGGCAGACTCATAAAAGAAAATGAGATCGATATCAGAGGAAAGGTTTAGCTCAAATGCACCTTGCTTACCCAGAGCCAAAACACACAAGTTTTGCGCGCGACCACTTGCCAAGGGTTCGCCTAAATTGGCCGACAACTGGCGAAAGTGAAACGCAAGGGCTTCGGCAATACAGGTATCAGCGAGCAATGTAAGATCGCGCGTCGTCGCTACCATATCGGCACGGCGAGTTTGATCACGAAAGATGATCCGTGCCATCTCCCTATGACGTAACTGCCGCAGCCTTTCATCAAATTCAGTTTCTGAGCTATCCAGCGTTTGCAGCGGTAAAAGGGCTGCTTTCAGGTCCTCGCTGGAAAATTCAGGCTGCTCTAA
The DNA here is from genome assembly GCA_046290215.1 of Pseudomonadales bacterium. Classification (GTDB taxonomy): domain Bacteria; phylum Pseudomonadota; class Gammaproteobacteria; order Pseudomonadales; family Azotimanducaceae; genus JAHRVQ01. The sequence goes on from JBKAGC010000002.1 coordinate 5,821, forward strand.
ATATCCCGACCTGGTAAGTTCCTGACCAGCAGTTGTGGCCAGATAAGCCGCGAAATACGGACTTTGCCCAGCAACCTTGCTTAGATCTGCATGGAGCACCTGATCCGCCACCTCGTTACTCCGTGCCGGTAAATGGCGCTACCCGCAACACTTCCTCAATCGTGGTGAGCCCTGCAGCAACCTTTAAAGCGCCGCTCAATCGCAACGTTCGCATACCTTCTTTCATGGCAGTTAAGCGTAACTTACCGATTTCAGTGTTTTCGGTAACGATGGGTTTGACGCTATCTGTGAGAGGCAACAACTCGTATATGCCTTCCCGGCCCCGATAACCCGTATCTCGGCATTCCAGGCAGCCAACGGGTTGATACATATGCTTCGGCATATTCATCTTCCAGGGCGTGGTTAAGGTTTTCCAGCCTTCAGCATCCGACTCACCCAGGGCTTTGCAACCTGGGCATAAGGTTCTCACCAAACGTTGGGCCATCACCCCGAGCACCGTCGCTTTAATCAAATAAGGCGCAACCCCCAACTCCAATAAACGCGTCACCGCCGAGGGCGCATCATTGGTGTGCAAAGTAGAAATCACCAGGTGACCGGTTAAGGCTGCCTGGATGGCCATTTCCGCGGTTTCAAGATCGCGAATCTCACCCACCATAATAATGTCTGGGTCCTGACGCAGCAGGGCGCGGACACCATCGGCGAAATGCAAACCAATATTGGCATTCACCTGCATCTGGTTGAAGCTCGCCTCTACCATCTCAATGGGATCCTCGATGGTGCAAACATTCACTTCTGCAGTCGCTAGCTGTTTCAAACTTGAATACAGCGTGGTGGTCTTACCCGAGCCAGTTGGCCCAGTCACCAGGACAATACCATTGGGGTTTTGTACCATACTTTCCCAACGGTCATAGTCCTCATTGGCAAGACCAAGTTCAGCAAAACTCTTCAGCAATATGTCCGGGTCAAAGATTCGCATCACCATCTTCTCGCCAAATGCTGTGGGCAGTGTCGATAAGCGCAACTCAACCTCGTGCGCGTCCTGGGTTTTGGTCTTCAACCGACCATCCTGGGGCCGGCGCTTCTCCGCCACATCCATACGCCCCAGAGTTTTCAGTCGGCTTGTCACCGCCGTCATCACCGGCGCCGGTAACTCATAAACCAGGTGTAAGACCCCATCGATGCGAAACCGCACCCGACCTTTTTCCCGGCGGGGCTCTAAATGGATGTCACTAGCACGCTGGGTGAAAGCATATTGCAACAGCCAATCAACAATATTGACCACATGAGCATCGTTAGCTTCCATGTTCTCAAGCTGGCCAAGCTCCAACATGGATTCCAGATTGGATAAGCCACTACTCACCAGTCCTTGCGCTGTGGCCTGGCTGACGGAGCGGGCCATGGTGTAAAACTCAGTGGTGTACTGGCGGATATCAGCAGGGCTGGAGATGACCCGGGTAATGACCTTACCTGGTTGGGATTGCTGGATCGTGGGCTCCCAGCCAGACACATAGGGCTCAGGACTGGCCACCACCACCTCATCCTCTTTGACTTCAAGGGCAAGCAACTGGTGACGTTTCGCAAACTCATAGGACATCACCTTGGTGATCACCTGGGCGTCAATTTTCAGCGGGTCGATTCGCTTATAGGGCTGTTTGGCTTTGGCGCACAGCCAACGTGTCAGGACATCGAGATCCAGGGTTTGATCAGGCTTTTTTTGATCCTGGCAGTTCTCATCGGCAATCACCTCAAGTGGATGCCAATTTAACTGTTCCTTGCTCCGCGTCTTCAAACTTAAGGTTTCTGCATCCTGTTCCGACAGACGACCATCCTTCACCAGATCGTTAATCAAGGTGCGGTAGTTCAAGGTAATATCAGGTTTTTTCGATGTGTTCTCTTGTACACTCACGACTATTTGGACTCGGATGTAACCACTAACATAGCTTACACCTTTTTCGAAACCGACAGGTAAACGCTTTTTTATAGTCAGGTTGCTATAATCCGCGCCCTTACGCACAGGCAAGATACGGTCAATGACTGAGTCAAACCCAACTATTCGCTGGTTTCGGGCTGCTTCGCCCTACATTGCCAGCCATCGCGGCAAGACCTTTGTGGTCTATTTGCCAGGGGATAGTATTGCCCATCGCAATCTACACAAGGTGGTTGAAGACCTTGTGTTGCTGACTTCACTAGGGGTCAAGTTGGTCGTGGTGCATGGCGCACAACCTCAAATCAATGATGCGATTGCTCAAGCGGGCCAAACCAGCGATTTCGCTGAGGGGAAACGGATCACCACGCCAGCGCTTCTGCCCAGCGTAGAAATGGGTGTAAGTGTGGCCCGAGGGATTCTTACAGCTGAATTTAGCAAACTTGATGCAACCCTGGCCTCGGGGAATCACATCAAGGCGAAGCCGCTGGGCATCGAGAATGGCATCGACTTCCATAACACTGGGCGGGTAAGAAAAGTCAATATCCAGAGCATCAAGCACCAGCTCGAGTACGGCGCTATTGTGCTGATCTCTAACCTTGGTTATTCACCCACTGGTGAGCTGTTTAACATTAATTCACTGGAAGTTGCTGGCGAAGTGGCCAGCGCGTTACTAGCGGACAAGCTGGTGATTCTTGATCATGATGTGCGAGGCGATGAGGGTAACCTGATCCATGAAATCCAGGTAAGTGATATTGATGCCGATCAACTAGACTTTCACGATCACCTTTCCGCTGCCCGAAGAGCTAGCCTTCGAGGCGTAAACCGTTGCCACCTGCTAGATATTGAAATTGACGGCGCCTTGCTGGCTGAGCTGTATACCCGCGATGGTATTGGCACTCAGGTAATCCGCAAGAGTTACGAACAAGTCAGGCCCGCAACCGCTGAAGACGTGAGCGGTATTATCGAGCTCATTGAGCCCTTGGAACAACAGGGCATTTTGGTAAAACGCTCGAGGGAATTGCTGGAATCGGAAATTGATAACTTTTTCGTCATAGACCGGGATGGCAAGATCGTCGCCTGTGCGGCGCTCTATCACTATGGCATATCGGCGGAGCTTGCATGTTTAGCCACTCACCCTGAGTATCGTGATGGCACACGGGGCGAACTGCTCCTAAAGCAAGTGATTAATGCCGCGGCTGAGTTAAATTGTCAGCAACTGTTCGTCCTGACCACCCATACGTCACACTGGTTTATCGAGCACGGGTTTACACCCGGCAATCTCGAAGAGCTGCCGATTGAGCGGCAACAGCTCTACAACTACCAACGAAATTCAAAACTATTAGTGATCAACATTGGTCACAGTGAGGAAAATTAAATGCCCCGCTATAGATCTAAAACCTCTACCCATGGCCGCAATATGGCTGGTGCACGAGCGCTTTGGCGTGCCACCGGGATGCAAACAGAAGACTTTGAAAAGCCCATTATTGCTATTGCCAACTCCTTTACCCAGTTCGTGCCGGGACACGTGCATTTGCAGAATCTGGGGCAACTGGTGGCCAGAGAAATAGAGAAAGCCGGCGGTGTTGCCAAGGAATTCAACACCATCGCCGTGGACGATGGTATCGCCATGGGCCACGATGGCATGTTGTACAGTCTGCCATCACGAGAAGTCATTTCAGATGCCATCGAGTATATGGCTAATGCTCATTGCGCCGATGCGCTGGTGTGTATTTCCAATTGCGACAAGATCACACCCGGCATGCTCAACGCGGCGCTGCGCCTGAATATTCCTACTATCTTCGTTTCAGGTGGCCCAATGGAAGCGGGTCGCACCAAGCTCGCCAATCACAATACAAATTTGATTCACGCCATTGTTGTGGCGGCCGACGAGCAGATGAGCGATGAAGAGGTGGGCGAATACGAGCGTTCTGCGTGCCCAACCTGCGGCAGCTGTTCCGGGATGTTTACCGCCAATTCCATGAACTGTCTCACCGAGGTGTTAGGACTGGCCTTACCTGGGAACGGTTCACTACTGGCGACCCATGAGGATCGCGAGCAACTATTCTTGCAGGCGGGACGCAAAATTGTCGAGATTACGAGGCGCTACTACGAGGAAGATGATGAATCAGTATTGCCCCGTAATATTGCTAACTTCGAATCTTTTGAAAATGCCATGTCCATGGATATTGCCATGGGCGGTTCGACCAACACCATTTTGCATTTGCTCGCTGCCGCCCAGGAAGCGCAACTGGATTTCACTCTGGACGATATTGATCGTCTTTCCCGAAAAGTGCCGAATTTGTGTAAGGCCGCCCCTGCGATAGATCGTTACCACATGGAAGATGTGCATCGCGCCGGCGGTATGATGGGCATTCTGGGTGAATTGAGACGTGGCAATTTGTTGAACACCAACGTACAAAGCGTGCACAGTTCAAGCCTGGATGAAGCCCTGGATCGCTGGGACGTCATCACCACAGAAGATGAAGCTGTAAAGACCTTCTATCGCGCCGGACCAGCGGGCATCCCCACCCAAACGGCATTCAGCCAGGGCACCCGCTATGACACCCTGGATACGGATCGCGAAACCGGTTGCATTCGCAATGTTCAACATGCCTACAGCCAGGAAGGCGGTCTTGCTGTCTTGTATGGCAATATCGCGGAGAAAGGCTGTATCGTAAAAACTGCCGGCGTTGATGAGAAAATATGGACCTTTACCGGTCCGGCCAGGGTGTTCGAGTCTCAAGACTCGGCAGTAGACGCCATTCTTGCGGACAAGATCAAAGAAGGTGACGTCGTGGTGATTCGCTATGAAGGACCCAAAGGCGGCCCAGGCATGCAAGAAATGCTCTACCCCACCAGCTATCTTAAATCGAAGGGTCTTGGTGAAGCCTGCGCCCTACTGACCGATGGTCGTTTCTCTGGTGGCACCTCTGGCTTATCCATTGGACACGCCTCGCCTGAGGCCGCTGAAGGCGGCAATATGGCGCTGGTGGAAGAAGGCGATGTGATAGAAATCGATATTCCGAAACGCTCCATTCATCTCGCTGTAGATGAAGCAACCCTGGCAGAACGCAGATCAGCAATGGAAGCCAGAGGTCTGGATGCCTTTAAACCAACAGAGCAAAGGACCCGGGTGGTGAGTCAAGCGTTAAAAGCTTACGCGGCTTTGACCACCAGCGCTGATCGAGGTGCAGTGCGTGACGTGAGCCAGCTTGATAAGCGCTAGGGTTTAACTAGCGCGCTGTGTACTCGTGAATAAAGTCTACCAGGGCTTTGACGTTTTCCACCGGCGTTTCCGGGATAATGCCGTGGCCAAGGTTGAAAATGTGCCCTGGCCGCCCGTTTACTTCATCCAGTAAACGCTTGGCTTGCGCCTTGACGGCATCCACCGTGGAGCAAAGCACAATCGGGTCAAGATTACCCTGCACGGCCTTCACCCCCATTTTATCCCAGGTTTCCACGAGGGGCGTGCGCCAATCCAGGGCAATCACGTCACCACCAGCTTCTGCCATCAACTCACACAGGGCGGGATTACCCGTACCAAAATGGATCACCGGCACCTTGCCGCTAATAGCCTCTAACATTCGCTGGGAGTGAGGCATGACATACTCACGATAGTCGCTGGGGGACAAACAGCCGACCCAACTATCAAATAGCTGCACCGCTTGTACCCCAGATTCGATTTGGTACTGCATATAGTCAATGACAGCGTTGGTAATCTTGGTCATCAAACCGTGCCAGGCGCTTGAATCACCGTACATCATTTGTTTCACAAATACGTAGTTACGCGAGCCCTTGCCTTCAATGGCATAGGAAGCCAGCGTAAAAGGCGCACCACCGAAGCCAATGAGCGGGATATCTGCGGGCAATTCCTGGCGAATTAAGCGAATCACTTCACCAATGTAAGGCATGCTGTCGCTGCTCTGGGTCATACGGATATTGTCGATATCGGCATGCGTACGCACTGGGTTGCTAATGTTGGGCCCAACCCCCGGGATATAGTCAAGGTCTAGCCCCATGGGCTCGAGGATCGGCAGCAAATCAGCAAACATAATGGCCGCGTCGACCCCCAGTATCCGCTGGGCATCACAGGTGGCCTGGGCAGCGAGATGAGGTGTTTTGAAAAAATCCAAACTAGGCGTATCGCCCTTCACCGCGTGATATTCAGGCATATAGCGCCCTGCCTGGCGGTTCAACCAAACCGGCGTGAAATCCGTCGGCTCGCCGCGGCAAGCTTTGAGAAAGGTGGAGTTATATAAAACGTCGGACATAATATTTGCTGCGATTTTCCAAGGCGCGAGTATAACCCATCAGACATCTCAGCGGAGTAACTGAATACGGCCTGTCCGCGCCCTATGATTCGCCGGGGTGGCATCGTCGCGATAACGTAAAACCTCAGCACAGCGGATGGGACGATCAATGCCTTTCAACATCAAGGGATAACTTGCGCCTACTTTGATGTCCGAGCTGACCAGATTAAGCGTGTCTGCTGAAACTAGAATCCCGCCAGGAGGTGCTGCCGCCTCAAGACGACTGGCAATATTTACCACCCCTCCCACTGCGGTATAGTCCAAGCGGTGTCTGGCACCAAAACTACCCACAGTACAAAACCCCGTGTGCAGGCCAACCCGCATTTGTAAATGATTGGGTAGACCCTGAGCACGCCAGCTTTTGGCTAACTCGTTAAGCCGGGTCTGCATGCAGAGTGCCATCAATACGCCAGCCAACGCATCCCCGTGGCTCCCTTTGGAGGTGGGGTCACCAAAAAACACCATCAAACCATCCCCCATGAATTTGTCCAACGTGCCACCAAACTCCTCCACAATGATGGCCATGGCATCGAGATATTCATTCAATCGCTCTGTGACCAGGTGTTCAGGCAGTTGGTCCATCAAACTGGTGAACCCGCATAAATCAGTAAAGCATACCGTCAACCGTTTTCGTTGTGTTGCACTCCGGGTCTCATCACCCACCATCACCTCGAGCATAGATGTACCAAGATATCGTGACAGCGATTGGGTTTTACGATGTAAAGCCTGTTGCTCTGAGTGCGCATGACGCCTGGCAAATTCAATGGCGCGAGTGATACGGAAGACCTGCCAGGCGACAAAGATAAGAAAACACAACGTCGATGCTGCGATGAGCGCATCAAGACCCGGACTCGTTGTGATAGCCGGAGCTGGCAATAATAGTTGGCTGATCGTCACTACAACCGCCACTGTCAACAAAGTCAGTAACACCCAGATCAGACCACCGATCACCGCTGTGCTCAAAGCCAGAAAGGAGACAAAGGCAAGCGCGGCCGGCAAGTAATAAGCCATGGCATAAATGAGCAAGCCCACCAGGACCGCATCAAGCAACATAAAGGCACAAACCCAGCGCCGTTCACTAAGCCAGCGCTGCTGCACAAATCGTGCAACAAACGCATATAGCAAACAGCACAGCAGTAAGAAAAGTTTTTCTGGTTGTTCTCGCAGGGTCTCAAAACCTGCCCATGCGGTGATTAAGGCTGCAAGCGTAAAGCCCACGAGACGTGGAAAATAAACAACCTGTACCAGTGCGGGAAAGGGCGTGGACATCTGCGCAGTGTTGCAGATGTCCTGGCACACACTTAATGGCTAAAGGCTGAAAAGTCCGTCAGTAAAATTCTTAAGCGACTGTCAGCCCAGCGCTGGTTATTCACCCACGAGCGGCATGGCAACTTCTGGGTCCACATCCACGCTGTAGTCCACTTCTGGAAAGTCAAAGCCGTGCATTTGCAAAAAGGCGCTCTTATAACCTGCAAAATCCGTTAGCTCATTGAGGTTCTCAGTGCTGACCTTGCTCCAGTTTTCTTTCACCGAATTCTGGATGTCATCGCTTAACTCCCAGTCGTCAAGGCGAATTCTGCCAGCCTCATCCAGGCCTGGCTCCGCACCACCAAATAGCTGGCTATGGTACAACCGCGTGGTTTGTTCAATGCAGCCTTCATGCGTGCCTTGCGCTTTCATGGCTTTAAACAATAGCGATAGATAAATGGCCATCCCTGGAATCGCGGATGCTGCCTGGGTCATTAAGCCTTTCATGACTGCGACGTAAGCCTTACCTGAAACGCTCGCCATGGGTTTAGCCAATTCCGCCGCAGCCCGATCGAGATCTTCCTTGGCCTTGCCAATCGTCCCATGGTAGTAAATGGGCCAGGTAACTTCGCTGCCCAGATAAGTGTAATTCGTGGTAATACAGCCCTCTGCCAACACGCCAGCTTCGAGCAAGGCATCAATCCAAAGCTGCCAGTCTTCGCCGCCCATCACTTTCACTGTGTCGGCAATCTCTTCTTCACTGGCGGGCTCGAGGCTAATGTCACGCAACTCTTCTGTATTAAAATCCACAGTTGCCCCAGAGAAAGACTCGCCCACAGGTTTTAAGGTACTGCGGACCACCGTGCCATCACTTAGCTCACGAGCAGGTGCGGCCAGGGAATACACCACCAGGTCAACCTGACCAAGATCCTGCTTAATCAGGTCAATGGCGGTTTGTTTGACCTCAGTGGAAAACGCATCGCCGTTGATGTTTTTAGCATACAAACCCTCGGCTTCAGCCAGTTCTGTGAACGCTGCGGATTTATACCAACCCGGGGACGCGGTTCGCTTACCTGCTGCGGGTCGCTCGAAAAACACCCCGATGGTACTGGCTCCAGAGCCAAATGCCGCGCTGATTCGCGACGCCAGGCCATAGCCACCGGAGGCACCAATAATCAGCACGCGCTTTGGACCATTAGCGAGCTCACCCGCTCGTTTCACATGGTTAATCTGATTGATGACGTCTTGCCGGCAGCCTGTGGGGTGCGCTGCAGTGCAAAGGAAGCCGCGAATTTTCGGTTCAATAATCATGTGGTTTTGTTTTCCAAATTAGCTGTTTGTCGATAACTGTACGCGATAAAGGCGATGCCAAACACCACCATAGGAACAGACAAGAGCTGTCCGGTAGTGAGCCAATCAAACGCGATGAAGCCGTCTTTGCCCATGTGTAAGTCTGGCCGGCGAAAGAATTCTGAGATAAACCGTAAGCTGCCGTAGCCAACCAAAAACATACCCGATATCGCCATGGTTGGCCTGTTAGCACGAGCAAATAGCCAGAGCAGCAAGAACAAAACCGGGCCTTCCAGAGTCGCCTGATACAAACTTGAAGGATGTCGCGCCACCGCCTCTCCGGGAAAGATGACCGCCCATGACACATCGGTGATACGCCCAGGTAACTCGCCGTTAATAAAGTTACCTATTCTGCCGCAACCAAGCGCTATGGGGATGCTCGGGGCAATAAAGTCTGTGACCTGAAAAAAACTGTAACCAGATTTTTTTCCGAACCAATACATGCCGATAAACACCCCGAGCATGCCACCATGGAAGGACATGCCACCTTCCCAGATGCGAAGGATGCTTAAGGGGTTGGCCATGATTTGATCCAGACCATAAAACAACATATAGCCGATCCTGCCCCCGAGGATGACACCCAGAACGGCATAAAATACCAGGTCAGATAGCTGCTCTGGCGTCCAAACAGGTCGTTGGTAGACACTGAAACGGGCTTTTGCCGATGTTTTTGCCTGGCCCTTTTTGGCCGGCCTGGTTTTACCAGATTGCTGCTGTTGCTGAGCGGCGTCAGCACCTTGTGCCATACCATGTTGACGGTTACGCACGGCAAGGTGCCACCAAACCAACGATATACCGATAAGGTAGCTTAAGGCGTACCAGTGAATTTGAAGCGGACCCAGACTAATGGCCACAGGGTCAATCTGAGGATAGTGCCACATAGATCGTATTCGCTGTGAAAGCGCTATTATCCGTCAACCAGAGGCAATGATAAACTCGCATTTCTTTAACGACTTTGCCAGCGTAATTGCCAACCATGTGTTTGATTCTGTTTGCCGTTCAACCTGACCTCGACACGCCTCTGATTGTGGCGGCGAATCGCGATGAATTCCACGCCAGAGCCACTGCACGAGCAGATTTCTGGCACACCTCGCCAGATATTCTCGGCGGTCGTGATCTGGTGGCCGGCGGTACCTGGTTAGGGGTTACCAGAAATGGGCGTTTCGCTGCCGTCACCAACTTCGCAGAAACACCGCCAGAGCCAATGCCACCTCGCAGCCGTGGTGAACTCACGGCAAACTTTTTGCAATCCAATGTGGATTGCCGTGGCTATCTTGAATCTGTTGCTAAGCAGGCACAGCAGTATCGCGGCTTTAACTTACTCATCTCTGATGGCCATGAGGTGTTCTATTTTAGTAATCGGGAAAACCTCATTCGCCACCTGACACCAGGTTTTTACGGCTTATCCAATCAACTGCTCGATTGTGATTGGCCCAAGGTTGTTACGGGCCGCGCTCATTTGACCACCACCCTGCAAGAAAGAGCCTGCGACAACCAATTAGAACATGACTTGTTTAAGCTGTTGGCGGATCGTGGCGACGACACGCCCCGCAGTGCGAGGTTTATTCTGGGTGACACCTACGGCACAGGTGTGAGTACGGTGTTAATCTACAAGCGAGATCACGTTCGCTTTAGCGAAAAAACCTTTGCCGTGGATGGCAGTAAAACTGATTACAAACACTATGAGATCCCGCTGGGTACCAACTAGGCTGCCTGGTGACGCAGCAGCCTGCCCAGCCCGGCTTTGCGTAGCTCATCTTCCACGTAATTCTTGATCGCGTAGGCATTATCCATGCTGAGTGCCTTCACCAGAACTTGTTTTGCTTGCTCAAGGCTGAAGCTACGAATGACCCATTTCACTTGAAGTAGGTTGGTGGCATTCATGGACAATACATCAAATCCCATGGCAGTCAGCAGCACCGCCGCCGCCGGATTACCTGCCATTTCACCGCATATTCCGAGGGGTTTGCCCTCGCCATGAGCTGCATCCACCACGTGCTTCAGAGCATGGAGCACCGCGGGGTGAAACTCCTGATAAAGCTCCGCCACCTGGGCATTGTTACGATCCACGGCGAGCATATATTGAATCAGGTCATTACTACCCACGGAAAGAAAGTCTACCCGGCGAATAATATCCCGGGCCTGATACACTGCGGCAGGCACCTCGATCATAACCCCTACATCTGGCCGTTTGACCTCAATACCTTCCTCAACAATCTCGCGATAACATTGATTGATCAAACGTTGCGCCTCGTCTACCTCCGATGTGCTAGAGATCATCGGCAACATAATGCGCAGATAAGCCTCTAGCCCCTCGTTAGCACGAATCATGGCGCGAACCTGGCCCAGAAAAATTTCCGGATGGTCCAGGGTCACACGTATACCCCGCCAGCCGAGAAAGGGATTTTCCTCCTGGATTGGGAAATAACTCAGAGCCTTGTCCCCACCAATGTCCAGGGTACGCATGGTGACCGGACGCGGTGAAAAAGCCTGCAAATGTTCGCGGTATATAAGCCGCTGCTCTTCTTCAGTGGGAAAACGGTCGTTCATCATAAAGTGCACTTCAGTGCGGTATAAACCAACGCCCTCTGCACCACGATCTAACGACATTGCGGTATCGGTCATCAAACCGGTATTTACCCAAAGACGTACCCGGTGACCGTCAGTGGTTTCTGTGCGCTCTTCTTTAAGGGCGTCAAGCCCTTCAATGAGGTCCTGTTCTTCTTTAACCAGGCGCCGATAGTGATTTTGTTGTTTTCGATCTGGATAGGTAATCACCACGCCAGTATTGGCATCCACGATCAGCGGCTTATTTTCCAGCAGATTAATAGGCAAGCCATTAACGCCCATCACGGTGGGTACGCCCAGGGCTTTTGCGAGAATGGCAACGTGAGAACTGCCAGAACCTTTTACAGACACTAACCCTTGCAGTTTATTTCTTGGCACACTGCCCAACATGGCGGGTGTGAGTTCGTCCGCTACTAAGATGGTCTTTCTCGGGAAGTTAGGTCGGCGGTTTTCGCGACTTTGCAAATTCGCTAGAACACGTTGACCTAAATCGCGAACATCCGCACCGCGCTCCCGCAAATAGGCATCTTCCATGGTCTCAAACGTGGCAACGTGAGACTCAATGACCCGGCGTAGCGCCGTTTGTGACCAAACGCCAGTTTCAATCATCGCCACTACTTCACCGCCAATAGCGGTGTCATCCAGCATATGCAAATAGGCATCGAACAAGCCTAATTCCTCTGCAGGTAGCTGGTCCGAGAGGGTCCTCGACATGGTTTTTATTTCACTGCGGGTTTCTTCAACCGCTTGCTGAAAAGCAGCAACTTCAGCTGCTATATCTGTGCTGACTCGATCAGGAACGCTGGACAAATCAGCTTCCGGAAACATCACCACCGATGTCCCCATGGCAACACCTGGACTACCGGGCGTGCCTTTAAACTGACTACTCGGGGTTTTCTTTTGCTGTGTCAGTAATGCACCGGTGGCTCTGGCATGGGCAATGACACCAGCCAACTGAGCAGACAAGGTGATCAAAAATGCTTCTTCCGCTTCATCGAAGCGCCGCTGCAATCTTTGCTGTACGACAATAACGCCAAGCACCCGCCGTTGATGAATAATCGGCACACCCAGAAACGTGTTGTAAGGCTCTTCGCCTAATTCATCGATGGGTTTAAATTGCGGGTGCGCTGCGGCATCTTTCAGATTGATAGGTTCGGCTCGCTGAGCAACTAAACCCACCAGACCTTCATCCAGCGCCATGGCAACCTTACCCACAGAGTCCTGATTCAAACCCCGGTTTGCGCGCAACACAAGTTGGCGCTGCTCTGCGTCTAGCAAATAGACCGATACTACCTCGGTGGTCATTGCCGAGTGGACGCGCTCGACAATAATGTCCAGTGCGCTTTGCAGATCTTTTGCCGCGTTCACCTCCTGGGTGACTCGCCTCAAAATGTCGAGCATGTTGCTCATTCCTTGCTTCAAGCAGCCCTGCTAGTGGCAATTCCAGGGCTGGATTATCAGGCCATACATTTTGACAAAGCAGGCGCAAGTTCCTTCATAGCACGACGATACACATCTTGCTTGAAGGGCACCACCTGGCCCAGTGGGTACCAGTAGCTAACCCATTGCCAGAGGTCGAACTCCGGCGTCGCAGAACGGTCGAAACGTACTGCCTCGTCCTCCGCTAACATCTTTAGCAAATACCACTTTTGCTTTTGACCTATAAAACTCTTGGAATTATTGCGTAACAGCCGCTTCGGCAACTTATATCTTAACCAGCCACGAGTGCTGGCGATGACTTCCACCTGTTCAGGCTGTAAGCCAACTTCCTCATCCAGCTCACGAAACAAGGCATCCTCCATGGATTCGCCGCTGTTAATGCCCCCCTGGGGAAACTGCCAGGCATCTTGACCACAGCGTTTCGCCCAGAGCACCTGGCCTTCAGAATTCGCCACAATGATCCCAACGTTAGGTCGAAAACCGTCAGAATCTATCACTTTGTTTTACACCATTAATTTCTGATTAGGGTCGATTGTCGCTGAATTCCGTCCGGCAAACAAAAGAAAAACCAAGAAAACCCACGAAACCCAGAATCTCCTCGAATGCTGGTTAAGGAAACCGTTAATATTGCGCTTTTTCCGGAGCAAATTTGTGACCCTAGCAATCTTCGATCTTGATGAAACCTTGATCGGCATCGACAGTGACCATGCCTGGGGGGAATACGTGGCAGATCAAGGTCTTGTGGACGCTGAAACCCACAAGGCAGAAAACCAGAAGTTTTTTGATGACTACAAGCAAGGTCAACTTGATATCAACGCTTACTTTGAGTTCTCTTGCCGGGTACTCACCATGCACCCTGTGGAGGAATTGCAGCGCCACAGAGCGAGATTTATTGAAAAGATTATTCGGCCCCACGTTCTGCCCAAAGCCGAAGCGCTGGTAGCTGAAGAACGTGCGGCGGGGAAACATGTGATGATCGTCACTGCCACCATGGAGTTCGTGACGCGGCCAATTGCCGATATTTTTGGCATTGACCACCTCATTGCACCGATCCCAGAAAGACGTCCTGATGGCACCTATACCGGCGCTATTGAAGGTGTAGCTAGTTACGGTGCTGGAAAGGTGACTCGCCTGCAAGCGTGGCTCAAAGAAACAGGCCATAGCCTTACCGGGAGCCGCTTTTACTCTGACTCCCACAACGATCTGCCTCTGTTGGAGCTTGTTGCAGAGCCATTTGCCGTGGACCCCGACGAGCGTTTAGAAAAAGTTGCCACAGAGCGAGGTTGGCAGTGCATCTCCCTGCGTTAATGCTCTTGCTGGTTCTGCTCGTAGGCTGCGGCGAGCAAGAACCCATCATCGACCCGGAGGTGCTTAAACCCATTCCTCAATCGGAACCCATTGCCGCTGCTTTTTATCGTTATCAGCGTGACACCAGTCAGGAATTTCTAGCGCAGGTTAATGCGCTGGAATCTGACATTACAAGCTTTCTTAGCAAGCCGGACCAGGCGAACCTATTGGCCGCCCAGCAAACATGGCAAAAGGCACACACGACATTTAGTGCCGCCCAGTTTGGTTTTATAAGTAACTCGAGAACGCTGCAGGAGATACTGTTTCGCGTGGATGCCTGGCCTATTCAACCAGGATTTATCGACAATCTCCCCAACTATCCAGTCTCGGGGGTGGTGTTTGATGAGACCCTACCCATGGATTTGGAACACTTAACGACCCAACATGGCATTACTGACAACGAAGAAGTCATACTCGGTTTTCATGCTCTGGAATTACTCTTGTTTACTCGCTCAATCGCTGATTACGAATTAGCTAATCAGGGCCACATTGCCCGCCGCCGCCAGTTACTGGAGCTTGTTACCGTAAAATTGATTGAAGATGCTGACTTGCTGGTCAAGGAATCTAGCCAGGGCACAGCGGACCTTGAAGCTGATGCTCTCCTACACTTGTTGCTGCAAGAAACCTTAAGGAAAATTCGCAACATATATCGAGAAAGCAATCTCGTTGCGGCACAAGGTGCCGGACACGCCCTCAATCAAGAGCGCTCTTTGCTCGTGCTTAAGGCAGAGTTGCTTGGCCTGGAAAAATTCCTGGTCAGTGAGGTGCCCCTTGCCCAGGCTTTCGAAGCTCAGGACCCGGCAACTTACAAGAACTTTATCGTGACGCTAGAACGAGCCCAGTTGATCGTCAGCGACCAAACCGCAGACCCGCTCGCGGTGGCAGAGCTGCCATTGGTACTGGCAGCGCTCACCCATCAGTTAGAAGCTTTCGCTACTCAGCAACCCTAGGCAGTGGCTTGACCTTGCCAGGCCAGATTTAACTCCCGTGCCGCTTTGACGTCATCTAGTCGTTTTACGGGCAACGTGACTGGAGCGGTTTTCACCAGCTCGGGGTTGGTCCGCGCTTCTTCGAGAATACTGATCATGGCCTCAATAAAACCGTCCATCTCCTCCAGACTCTCTGTTTCAGTGGGCTCAATGAGCAAACACTCGGGAATCAACAATGGGAAATAAGTGGTGGGTGCGTGATACCCGTAGTCCAGCAAGCGTTTGGCAAAATCCATGGCGTTAACGCCCAGCTCTTTTGCTTCTTTTGACAAGGTGATGATGAATTCATGGGTCGCACGCCGCTCGGGATAAGCCAGAGTAAAACCTGCCGCTGCCAGACGCCTGGCCATATAGTTGGCGTTTAACGTCGCGTACTCACCGACCTGATGCATACCGGTGCGTCCCAACAATCTTGCATAGGCGTAGGCGCGGATCAAAATGCCCGCATTACCCATAAAGGCTGAGAGATTGCCAATGGAGTCTGGTATATCGGTCTTATCCATCCAGTAATAGGTGTCATCATCGCGCCGACCAACAATAGGTGTTGGCAGAAAAGGTTCCAGGCGCTCACCAACACCCACTGGACCCGAACCAGGACCGCCGCCGCCATGTGGCGTCGCGAAAGTCTTATGCAGGTTCATGTGCAAGACATCAAAGCCCATATCACCGGGTTTAACCTGGCCCAAAATTGCATTGAGATTAGCGCCGTCGTAGTACAGTAAACCGCCAGCATCGTGGATGATTGCGGCAATCTCCTTGATCTTGCGCTCGAAAACGCCGCAAGTAGAAGGGTTGGTCATCATTAAACCTGCGGTTTGCGGACCAACCAGCGTTTTCAACACCTCAATGTCCACATCACCATCTTTATCCACCGCCACTTCACGTACTTTAAAACCGCACATCACAGCGGTGGCGGGATTGGTACCGTGGGCGGCATTGGGAATAAGTATCTCCGTTCTGGCATCATCACCGCGTTTGTCGTGATAGGCACGGATCATTGCCACACCAGCAAACTCGCCCTGGGCACCAGCCATTGGCGTTAACGAAACGCTCCGCATCCCGGTGACATCTTTTAGATACTCTTGCAGTTCATACATTGAACTCAGAAAGCCCTGACTATTTGCCTCGGGTTGCAAAGGATGACGATTCAGGAAGCCAGGTAAGTTGGCCACCTTAAGCGCACCGCGCGGATTATATTTCATGGTGCAAGAGCCAAGTGGATAGAACTCACCATCAATGGAGTAATTCTGCCGGGATAGGTTCGTATAATGGCGCACCACTTGCAGCTCTGACACAGCAGGCAAACCCAGTGCGTCTTGACGAAGCTGGTCTTGTGGTAAGCCAGAGAGATCTGCGTCCACTTCCTCGAACTGTGCTCGAGCCGCTCGGCCTTCACTGCCCTTTTCATAAATCAACATTAGCTAGCCTCCAACGCCGCCTGCAGGGCGGTAACAAACGTGGCAATATCGTCGGCGGTTTTCACCTCAGTGACATTGGTTAACATGCAATTCTTCAAATCTGGACTCACCAGACCAAGGTCATAACCACCCAACACGCCGGCGCCCGCCATGTTGGCAAGAACTTCACTGGCGGGCCTGGGTAGCTCGAGCACGGTTTCATGAAAAATCGGTTGTGAGAATTTCACGCTGACGCCGTCAAGCCCAGTTGCAGCATGAATCAACTGATTAATACCCTGATGACATTTCGCGGCAATATTACTGAGGCCAGCGTCACCCATCAGGCTCAGATAAATGGTGGCCGCTGTTACCAATAAGCCCTGGTTGGTACAAATGTTCGAGGTCGCTTTGCCGCGGCGAATATGCTGCTCGCGCGCCTGAAGGGTTAAGGCAAAACCAGTTTTGCCATCCGTGTCTTCGGTCATGCCAATAATACGTCCAGGCATTTGTCGAACAATGGCCTGTTTGCAACACATGTAACCCAGGTAAGGCCCACCAGATGACACAGGGATACCAAATGGCTGTCCTTCCCCCACAACAATATCCGCACCTTGCTCGCCCCAATTGCCTGGGCCAGCAAGTACGCCTAACGCCATAGGATTCACCACACCAATCAACAATTGGCCGTTGGCGTGGGCAAAATCTGTTAGCTGATGGACTGCTTCAAGGCCGCCAAAGAAATTTGGGTAAGAGATCGCCAGCGCCGCAAAGTCCTGGCCGGCAAACTCTTGCAACGCTGCCATATCAATCGACCCAGTGTCCTCGGCATATGGCACCATGACAATTTCAATATCCTGGTTGCGCACAATATTGCGAACCGCACTAATATAATTGGGATGCATGTTGCCTGCTAACAACACAGCCCGGGACTTGGATTTACGGTTTGCCCGTACGGCCATCAATACTGCTTCCGCCAGTGCCGAGGCGCCGTCATATACCGAGGCATTGGCCACGTCCATGCCAGTGAGCCGGGTGATCATAGTCTGGAATTCGTAAATCAACTGCAACGTACCCTGGCTCGCTTCTGCCTGATAAGGGGTATATGCCGTCATAAACTCACCACGAGTCGTGAGATCCCAGACCGCCGCGGGAATATGGTGGTGATAAGCGCCCGCGCCAAGAAACGACAAATCCACCTCATCCTGGCGAGCGCGCTCGCTCATCAATCGAACTAGTGCCATCTCGGTAATGGCTTCAGGCGTATCTTTTAATACACCGGAGCGCAGTTCGGGGGGAATTTCGTCAAACAAATCTTCAATACTGTTGACGCCAATCGCGTCCAGCATGGTTTGCTCATCTTGTGTCGTATGCGGCACAAATGGCATGGTTAAACCTCATTTTGTTAAGTTGTGGCGAATAAAGCCTAGTGATCTTCCGACTCACAAAGCTGCTGATAGGCGTTCATGTCTAGCAATGATTCAAGCTCACCGAGATCGTTAGGTTGCATCTTAAAAAACCAACCATTGTCGTAGGGTGATTCATTCACAGTTTCGGGAGCGTCTTCTAGTGCCGTGTTGACGGCGATAATCTTGCCTGACACCGGTGCGTAAATATCCGATGCAGCCTTGACGGACTCAACCACACCGGCTTCACCTTTAGCCTCCACTTCTGCGTCTACTTCAGGTAATTCCACATAAACCACGTCACCCAGGGCTTCCTGAGCGTGATCGGAAATTCCGATGGTTATGGTGCCATCATCCTCAACTCGAGCCCATTCGTGACTCTCGGCGTATCGAAGTTCTCCAGGAAACTCGCTCATAATATGGTCCTTGTACGACTATTGTTCTCAGTTTGATCAGTTGTTTGAATCGAGCTTATAAACCTGCTTACCAGCCCGCGCGAATGAAGGTGCAACCCGGTGCACCGGTACCTGTTTGTTACGAATGCCCACGGTCAGTGCCTGCCCCTCATACCCGGTTTTCACTCTGGCAAAGGCAATAGAATGAGACAAAGTCGGAGAGAACGCACCACTGGTTATCTCGCCGATTTCTACGTCCCCGGCAAATACCGGGTAGTGTGCCCGCAGGACGCCCTTCTCTAGCATGACGAGACCAATTAGTTCGCGGCTAACGCCATCTGTAAGCTGCTGTTCAAGGGCGGATTTACCAATAAAGTCATGGTCATCCATGACAACCGTATTGGCCATGTTGGCTTCATACGGGGTGACAGACTCGTCCATATCACTGCCATATAAGTTCATACCCGCCTCCAGGCGTAACGTATCCCGGGCGCCTAATCCCACCGGGTGAATACCAGCAGACAATACTTGCTCCCAGAGCTGAGCCGCCCGGTCACCGGGGAATATCACTTCGAGACCTTTCTCCCCGGTATAACCGGTTCGAGCGATAAACCAATCATCACAAAATTTGCCCACAAACGGTTTTAACTCATCGATCAAGGCAACCTGCTGGGCGGAACAAATGGTTTTAAATCTTTCAATGGCTTCAGGACCTTGTACTGCAAGAATCGCTAAATCTGGACGCTCTTTTAATTCCGCGGCAAAACCAGCAATTTGCTGGTTCATCCAGGCCAGATCTTTGTCGCGGGTGGCGCAGTTCACCACCACACGGTAACTGTTTTCGGCCACCAAATAGACAATCAGGTCATCCAGAATACCGCCTTCGGCGTTAAGCATTGCCGAGTACAAGGCTTTACCTGGGGCTTGCAAACGAAGCACATCGTTGGGTAACAATTGGCGCAGGAAGTCCTGACTGCCTGGCCCGGTAACGTCGATGACCGTCATATGGGAAACATCGCACACTCCCGCCTCGCGCCGAATGGCGTGATGCTCCTCGATTTGCGAGCCATAGTGTATTGGCATATCCCAGCCGCCGAAATCCACCATCTTGGCGCCAGCGGCCACATGCGCTGCAAAAAGCGGGGTTTGCTTACCCATGAAATTAGAGCCTTAAGGAAACCCGTATTCTATCTTTTTCGCGGTTTCGGGAGAAGTGACTTGAACTCAAGCCAATGCTGAATTTAGTAAAACTTCTAGATGCCTTCGCCGGTGGCAACTTTCATCATCAAGGTCTTGAGGGTCTGACTCTGGTTGAGCATGCTCATCGCCCGATTGCGAAAAAAGCTCAACGCTAAATTCTGCCTGCCATAAAGCTGTTTGATTGCCTCGATGGCGGATGCCATCACCAGATTGTGCGGCTGGCGACTCGCCGCAAAGCGCTGTAGCAACCGTCGATCATGTAGTTCCAGGTCGGAAAACTTGGCCTGATGTATTTCCGAGGCCAGGGCGGCCGCATCAGCGAAGCCAAGATTAGCGCCTTGTCCGGCCAGCGGGTGAATGGTGTGCGCCGCATCGCCAATCAGTGCGATACCCGGTTCTGTATAGCGGATGGCATGCTGCTGCCGAAGCGGAAAAGTGAAGCGCGCATCAGTTGCTAGTACATTACCTAACTCACCCTCAGATGCCTCGTTAAGTGCCGCACAAAAGCCAACGGGATCAAGCTCTAAAAGCTCCGCCGCGGCCTGATGGGACCAGACAATTGACACCAGATTGGGCTCTGCCAAAGGCAAGAATGCCAGTGGTCCAAATTCAGTAAACCATTGCCGCGGAATATTGCCATGGGGTCGCTCAAGCAACAGCGTCGTCACTAGTGCAGTTTGATCGTATTGCCAACCAAATGTTTTGCCACCCCGCAACTCACGCACCTTGGAATGACCACCATCTGCGGCCACCAGCAGATCGCAACTAATGGCGGGGTGTTCTGCAAACTCAAGCTCGTTTTTGTCTTCAAATCGCTCAAGCTCCACGAGCTTATGCTGCAACAACAGATCAAGATTGCCCTGCCCTTGCAGCCCTTCGAACAGAGCAGCAATGACCAGATGATTCTCAATAACAATGCCCAGACCATCCTGGCCTAAACCCGCAGCGTCAAATTGAATTTCTGCTACACCTTCACTGTCCTTAATGTGCATTTCTGAGAAGGGTGCAAACCGTGTTAAACCAGCTTCAACCCCACAGCGAGACAACAAGTCTACTGAGTGGTTGTTTAAGGCGCTCACTCGAGGCGCAAAACCAGAGGCAAAGCTGCCCTGGTGTGGCTCACTGGAATTCATAACCGGGATTCCCGGCGCCGCGCCAGCATCAATCACCGCAATAGAATAACGGCTGGACTTCAGCAAGTTCGCCAGCAGCAAGCCAGTTAAGCCGCCGCCGCAAATGGCGATGTCATAGTGATCCATTACGCAACTGCCTGATTGTGAGTGGCCATATACGACTCAATTTCTTCAATGGTTTTCGGAATATCGGCAGTGAGCACCTCATGACCGGTTTTCGTCACGAGAACGTTATCTTCAATGCGAATACCGATACCGCGAAACTTCGCTGGTACATCAAGATTCTCTTCAACATAGATACCAGGCTCAACAGTCATGACCATGCCTGGTTCAAACACACGCCAGGCATCCTCTAACCGGTACTCGCCCACATCGTGCACATCAATGCCTAACCAGTGTCCTGTTTTGTGCATAAAAAATGGCCGATAAGCCTCCGCTTCGATCAACGCTTCGATATCGCCGCTTAACAGACCAACATTCACTAGCCCAGTGGTAATGACTCGTACCGCAGCCTCGTGAGGTTGATTCCAGTGATTGCCCGGTTTGATTTCGGCAATAGCTGCCGCTTGTGCATCCAGGACGATGTTGTATAGCGCAGCCTGGGTTTTAGAGAACTTACCACTGGCGGGAAAAGTTCGCGTCACGTCAGCGGCATAAAACTCAAACTCTGCGCCTGCATCCACCAGCACCAGATCACCTTTGCGAATTTGTTCACGATTGCTAATGTAGTGAAGAATGCAGCCGTTGTTACCGCTACCAACAATGGACGGGTAGGCTGGTGATTTCGCCCCGGCCTTCATAAATATGTAATGCAACTCCGCTTCTAACTCGTACTCGAACATACCCGGCGCCACAACCTCTAACAATTTCTTGTGGCCACGACCAGTGATCTCGGCTGCCTGACGCATGACATCAAGCTCACTTTTGCTCTTAAACAGTCGCAGTTCATGGAGGTACTGATCTAATTGAACAAATTCCCCGGGCGGCCTTGTGCCTGACTGCTTGTTGCCGGAAATGCTGTTGACCCAGGCGATGACCTGATTATCGAATTCGCTATGAGCGCCCATGGCATAATAAAGTTTTGAACGCCCTTCAATAAGGCCAGGCAAAATATCGTCAATGTCTGCGATAGGGAACGCATCATCGATGCCAAACAACTGCATCGCTCTCTCTGGACCCGTGATCTTACCGTGCCACTGCTCTTCGCTGGGGTCTCGTTCGCGGCAAAACAAAATACTTTCACCATGCTCCCGGCCGGGGATCAAAACAAACACCGCATCCGGTTCGTCAAAACCTGTGAGGTAGTAA
Source organism: Pseudomonadales bacterium (assembly GCA_046290215.1). GTDB lineage: Bacteria > Pseudomonadota > Gammaproteobacteria > Pseudomonadales > Azotimanducaceae > JAHRVQ01. Next base: position 27,836 of record JBKAGC010000002.1, read on the forward strand.
AAGTCACTGTCCTGGCGAAATTGGTACTCAACATCGTTGTTTCGCGGCATCAAGCTGGCACTAGGCAGGATCGCAATGCTGTTATCCTCCATGAGCGCCATGAGTTCCTTACGCCGTCGCTTGAACTCAACTTTGGTCACTTTAGTTGCCACTAATGCACCGCCTTGCTGGCGCAATCGGTAAAGACCATGATCGCCCCCATACGCACATACTCGGTGATTTCCGTCAGGTCAGACTCGTTTTCTTCATCCTCGGGTAACTCTTCTTCCACCTGGGCAATCTGACCAAAATCTCGTAACAGTTCCTTGACCTCGTCGCTTAATTCTTTCTCTTGAAACCGACCGGTTAGACCAAAACCCGCGAGAAAGCCGCGGCACCAGTCGCTCAAGGCAATGCGCCGGGCATTAATGCTGCGTTTTTCTTCTGGTAACAGCAGGCTAAATCCAAAGTCCACATCAGAGAGACCAGCTTCTATGGCTTTTGCGGTCTCCTCAAGGAATGCCGCCAGTTGCGCTTCGAGGGCAACCTCAAAGGCCTCAGCAAAGCTAGTCCCAGCACTTTGCCAGCTTGAACCAGAGGCAATCCAACCGGTGGCAAAGCCATGGGCTTCAGCTGCCGACCCGGCTGCGCCACCACCTTTTAGTAACTGCTCTAGTTGCTCATATTCCTGCGCCACAAAATATCCTGTGTAAATCAGCTAGGTGCCCAATATTACGCTATTTGAACCGGTTTGACCTCGAACGAAGGGAGCATTTATAGTACCGCCAATATTGCTGCTGGCCGAAGCAACTTGGACATACCTGAATTAGAAGCCAAGATTGATGAGCTCATCAAACTCTGCGATGAGCTTGAAAAGAAACAATCCAGTCTTGAACAAGATCGCGAGCATTGGCTTAGCGAGCGTACTCGCCTGCTGGAAAAGAACGAGCTAGCAAAAACCAAGGTGGAAGCTATGATCATGCGCCTACGCGCTTTAGAGCAGGAGTGATCGCGCAATGCCAGCCAAAACCGTAACCGTTTCGATCCTGGATAAGGATTATCAGGTGAGCTGTGGTCCCGATGAGGTAAGCGCTCTCATGGAGTCCGCCCGCTACCTGGACGGCAAAATGCGCGAGGTGAAGGACTCATCCACGGTGCTTGGCCTGGATCGTATTGCAGTGATGGCAGCACTCAACATTGCCAACGAATATCTGTCTGAAGCTAACAAAGGTGAAAGCCTGGCTGCCGATCAAAGCCGCGATTTAGAGCTACTGGCCGGCAAAGTGGACACAGCGCTGAACCGATTTAAACAATCGAATCAGTAATCACCACGCGAAACCCGCAAGTTTCAGTTATAATTGTTCTTGAGCTCCCTGGGTTGTTTGCGAGTCGATATGTCCTCGACCCTTTATGCGATAACCAGGAGGTCCTTTATCGATGACGATGTGCATGTCCGTTTAGCGGGAAGCCTAAATCTCGTTAGGGGCCACCGCCTTGAACCGCCGGGTTCAAGGGCCTATCAGAACAGCGGCAATTTGGGGACTCAATTTACCAACCATGGATGATCTAAGCGCCGCCCGGCGCAGGCTCAAAATTGCCCGCAAGCAGCTGTCGCTTCGCGATCAACGACTCTGGTCGGCGCGTATCCAAAGGCGCATTACTCACCACCTGCCATTTCAGCGTGCCAAGAAAATTGGCAGCTACTGGGCCACCAGCGGGGAAGTTAGTTTGCATGGGCTCAAGATCGCCCAGCATCAACAACTATTCTTACCGGTGCTTCAGGAGGCAGAACGTCCCTGGTGTGGGCGCGGCCTGTTATTCGCATCGGGCAGCACCATGCGCAAGAATCGTTATGGCATCCCCGAGCCCCAGGGTACACCGCGACTCATGGCTTCGCAGTTAGATTACTTACTGATCCCACTGGTGGCATTTGATCGCCAGGGCCATCGGATTGGCATGGGAGGGGGTTACTACGATCGAGCCCTTGCGGGGCTTAGACCATTCAAACAGACTTTCAAACTCGGGGTCGCTTATAGTTTTCAAGAACTAGAGGCAATCGCCCCGAATGCCTGGGATATACCCCTGGACGGCATCGTCACAGAAAAAGAACTCGTTAACCTGGGTCGCTAAAGCCCCATCACCTGACCCACGGCGTTCGCTGCTATCCCTAGTCCAAAAAGGACGAAGAGCAAGAACATTAAATCGGGCTTTTTGTTCATTTCCGTATAATCCAAATTTGTTTTAACTTTCTAGGTTAAACATATAACCATAAGTAATAGCTTGCAAGCTGCTGCGCCAATTTTGTGCAAATAATGTGCATCAGGTCACAGCCAGAATGCCGAACTCGTCAGGGCAAAGTAAGTATTTACTCTGGCCGCTCTTAATGACATTTTATCGACAGTTATCCACAGAACTTTAGCGAGCACGCCATGGCAGTGAGAGAAATCATTCGTATGGGCCACCCAACCCTTCGCCAGGTGGCTGAACCTTTCCCAGAATCCGAGATTGGCGGTGAGACGTTTATCAACCTGGTGAACGACCTTAAAGACACATTAAAAGCCACCGGTAATGGCATTGGCCTTGCGGCGCCGCAAATTAACGTCAGCTACCGGGTGGCGATTATCGACATTCCATCGCCAGAAACCCGTTATGGCACCGTAACACCGCTGCCCTGCACGGTTTACGTCAATCCAGTCATCACAATCTTAAATGATCATCGCGAGGGCTATTGGGAGGGCTGCTTGTCAGTCCCAGATATGAAGGGTTATGTGGAAAGGCCACAACATATCAAGGTCGAGTATTTGAATGAAAGAGGCGAACCAGAAGCAGTGGAACTAGAGGGCTTTTTGGCAACAGTCTTTCAACATGAGTTCGATCATCTCGATGGCGTGCTGTATGTGGACAGGCTAAAAGATACTCGCATGTTTGCGTTTGATGCCGAGTTTGCCAACTACCACTTTGAGACCTAGGCCGCTTTTCAACTAGCGCAAAAACCATTCATAGGCAGGATTGCTGGTCTCTTCCCAATGGCGATACCCGGTGACAGTGATTTTTTCACGAAACGCTTTCAGCTCACTATCAGGAACTTGCAAGCCCACCAACACCCGCCCCCAGGCAGCGCCATGGTTACGATAGTGGAAAGTCGACACATTGAACTCCGAGCCCATGGCATCCAGAAACTGACCCAGTGCGCCAGGGCGCTCGGGGAATTCCACCCTGAACAGTCTTTCATTATCCAGGTCCATGCCCCGACCACCAATCATGTGGCGGATGTGTAGCACCGCCACTTCGTTGTCAGACAAATCCACCAGATCGTAGCGCCTGGCGAGTTTACTCATCAACTCCTCACGGTCTTTCGAATCAGGCGCTGTTTGCACCCCTAACAAGACCCGCGCACCATCTTGCTGACGGTAGCGATAATTAAACTCAGTGACGCTCCGTTTACCGATGGCGCGACAAAATGCCTTAAAACTACCTGGCTGTTCTGGGATGTTGACACCAAGCAGCATCTCTCTTTGTTCGCCAATTTCCGTCCGTTCCGATACATGGCGAAGCCGGTCAAAGTTCATATTCGCGCCCGACAAAATAGCTACCACTGGCGCACCCGGGCCTGCTTGTTGGAGGTAACGTTTACAACCAGCCAGACTTAAGGCGCCGGAAGGCTCACAGATCGTCCGGGTATCTTCAAAAATGTCTTTGATGGCTGCACAAATCTCATCTGTGCTCACCCGAATGACATCATCGATGCAGCGCTTTGCCAGGCGATAAGTTTCTTTGCCCACCTGGCGTACTGCAGTGCCGTCCGCAAACTGATCCAGATCTTTGGCTGCCAACTTAACCCGACGTCCAGCATCCAAGGCAGCCCACATGCCAGCCGAACCTTCTGCTTCAACACCAATAATTTTCACATCTGGCCGCAGGTACTTTATATAAGTGCCAACACCAGCAACCAAACCGCCGCCGCCTACCGGTATAAATACCGCATCTAGCGGACCCGTATGTTGGCGCAGGATTTCCATGCCAATGGTGCCCTGACCCGCAATGACATCCGGATCATCAAACGGGTGCACATAAGTAAGCTGTTCTTGTTCGGCGAGTTCTGCAGCGTGGGCAGCAGCCTCGTCGTAGCTATCCCCGGCTAACACCACCTGGCCGCCAAATGCTTTCACTGCATTAATTTTGATCAGAGGCGTATTGCGCCCCATGACAATCTTCGCCGGAGCACCAAGAGTTTGCGCTGCCAGAGCAACACCTTGCGCATGATTGCCCGCTGAAGCGGTAATCACACCGCGCCTGCGCTGCGCTTCATCAAGACCACGGATCTTGTTATAGGCACCGCGAACTTTAAAACTGAACACCGGCTGCTGATCTTCTCGTTTCAGCAGAACTTTCCGGTTTAAGCGCCTGGATAGGTTAGGGGCATGGTCAAGATCGGTTTGTTCGGCAACCTCATAGACGTTCGCTTCGAGAATCTTGCGGATATATTTATCGGTCATAATTGCCTGGAATCGTTGGTCGCTAGCTCAAAGCGCAACAAGATTCGTAGCGCGCTAGGAAGAAGTGAACTACAGAGTATAAACTCATGCCCCCAGACAATCACCGCCATGATTACTACATGCCAACCAAACAACAGGTCCAGGACGAGAAGAAGCAACGCGTCGGTCAAGCCGCAGTGGAATACATTCTGCCACGATTAAGCCAATCCAGCGTCGTGGGCGTGGGTACAGGTAGCACGGCGAACTATTTCATCGATGCTCTGGCGCCATATCGGGATGACTTTGCCTGCGCCATCGCCAGCTCGGAAGCCAGTGCGGCGAGACTAAAGCATCACGACATAGAGGTAGAGTCGCTCAATCATGTGAAGGACATTGACTTCTATGTGGACGGGGCTGACGAAATTGATCCGCAGTTTGCCATGATCAAAGGTGGTGGCGGCGCACTAACCCAGGAGAAAATTGTCGCCAGCGTGGCGCAAACATTTGTTTGTATCGTCGATGATTCAAAACTGGTCAATAAACTCGGTAGTTTTCCATTACCGGTCGAAGTGATCCCCATGGCTCGCTCCGCTGTGGCCCGGGCGATTGTGCAACTAGGCGGCCGGCCTATCTACCGGCAGGGGTTCACCACTGACAATGGTAATGTCATCCTCGATATTCATGATCTCAATATTGTCGAGCCAGAACTGACCGAGCGACAGCTCAATAACTTACCTGGTGTTGTGACCAACGGGCTATTCGCGCTACGCGGTGCTGATGTGCTGCTAACGGGCACTGCGGACGGCGTTAGCGAGAAGACTACAAGCACCTAGTATCGCAGGGACCTAGTCAGCCAACAGGAGCTTGCCTGGGTTCATAATGCCAGCCGGATCGAACACCTGCTTAATGCCACGCATCATGGCGATTTCTTCCTGGCTACGGCTAAACTTAAGCTGCTCTCGCTTCAGTAGGCCGACGCCATGCTCCGCGGAAACACTACCCTCGAACTCTGCAACCAGAGCTAGAACACGTTCGCTCACCTGCTCGCATTCACGTTTGAAGTCTGCAATATCCCAGGCGTCAGGACGCAGTATATTTAAGTGCACATTGCCGTCGCCAATATGGCCAAACCAGACAATTTCAAATTCTGGATATTCCCGATTGACTAGCTCATCTACTCGGCGCAGAAACTCGGGTACCTGGCCGATCCGGACGGAGATATCATTCTTGTAAGGTGTGTGCGGGGTGATGGATTCAGAGATTGCCTCACGGTACATCCATAATTCCTGGCGTTGCGACTCGCTTTGGCTTACCACACCATCACTGACCCAGCCTTCGCCAAGACAAAACTCAAAGCTTTCCATGGCACGATTCATGTCCTCCGGCGCAGCATTGTCGAACTCCAACAACACGTAATATGCCGTGGTCTGTGCAAACGGATGTTTTGCGTCGCGCTCTTTCAATACGTGCTGAATAGCAACTTCAGAGAAAAATTCAAAGGCATTTAACGTCAAGTTTTGCCTGAAACGAGTAAGCACCTTGATGACATCAGTCATTTGTTCCACAGCTAACAACAACACCTCTGGATTTTTTGGCGCATCGGTTAAAGCAATGGTGGCTTTGGCAATAAATCCCAGGGTACCTTCAGAGCCAATAAACAAGTGCCGCAAATCATAACCGGTGGCATTTTTCACTAGCCCCTTGTTAAGCTCCATGATTTCGCCGCGACCCGTGACCACGGTCAAGCCTTGGATCCAATCCCTGGTTAAACCGTAGCGAACCACCTTAATGCCACCTGCGTTAGTCGCAATATTGCCGCCAATTTGGCTACTACCGGAAGACGCAAAATCCACGGGATACTGCAGGTCATGCTCAGAGGCGAAATTCTGCAACGCCTCGGTGACCACGCCGGCTTCCACTTCAACGGTTCTTTCCACCTCATTGAAGTCACCGATTTTGTTCATCTTATCGAAGCTCACTACCAGCTCACGCTGGGCGGCCACTGCACCACCGCTCAATCCGGTGCGGCCACCAGATGGCACCATAGGGATCTTGTTAGCAAAAGCAAATTGGACAATTTTCTGAAGCATTTCCACTGAACGCGGGAACACAACCGCCAGTGGATCGCCCTCATAAAAGCGGGTCCAATCAAGGCCATGGGAGGCCAGGATCGAAGGATCCTGGCTGACATTTTCAGGACCAATCTGCGTCGCTAACTGATCCAATAGATCTGTCATGTTAGTCAATCTTCGGATCAAGTGCGCCGCTCAAATAAGCCTCGGACATGTCATCCAGACTTTTCGCTTTGATTTTCGACGCATGGCCAGCGGTGCCAAACGCTTCATAACGATCAACCACAATATCTTTCATAGCCTTCATGGACACAGCAAAATATTTGCGTGGATCAAATTCAGATTTGTTTTCCGCCAGGAACTGCCGGATCGAGCCTGTGGAGGCAAGTCGTAAATCTGTATCGATATTGACTTTGCGCACTCCGTTTTTGATGCCCTCTTGAATTTCTTCTACAGGCACCCCGTAAGTCTCAGGGATTTCACCACCATTATCGTTGATGATCTTTAACCACTCCTGGGGCACACTGGAGGAACCGTGCATCACCAGGTGCGTGTTTGGTAGACGCTTATGAATCTGCTTAATCCTTTCGATCGCCAGAATGTCTCCGGTGGGCGGACGAGTAAACTTATAAGCGCCGTGGCTCGTGCCAATGGCAATGGCCAGAGCGTCTACTTTGGTCTGGGCAACAAAATCTGCCGCTTCATCGGGATCTGTTAACAGTTGATCCATGGACAAGGTGCCCTCAGCACCAACGCCATCTTCTTCACCGGCCTCACCCGTTTCCAGAGAGCCAAGGCAACCCAGCTCACCTTCCACGGTGACACCACAGGCATGGGCCATTTCGGTGGTGCGCCTGGTGACCTCAACATTGTACTCATAGCTTGCTGGCGTCTTTTGGTCTGGCATCAACGAACCATCCATCATCACTGAAGAAAAACCCATTTGAATGGAACGCTGACAAACGTCTGGAGATGCGCCGTGATCCTGATGCATCACAACAGGAATATCAGGGAACTCCTCAATCGCAGCAAGAATCAGATGGCGAAGAAAATTAGGGCCAGCGTACTTACGAGCCCCGGCAGACGCCTGGACAATTACCGGACTATCGGTTTCTTGTGCGCCCTCCATAATGGCACGCATTTGTTCCAGGTTATTGACGTTAAACGCTGGAACGCCATAGTTGTTTTCTGCAGCGTGATCTAACAGCTGCCGCATACTGATTAGTGCCATGTTGTTCTCCTACTTTAATTAGCTGATGCAGCACGCGCCTGGAGCGCCGCGACCGCTGGCAATGTTTTCCCTTCAACGAATTCTAAGAAGGCACCACCGCCAGTGGAAATATATGAAATTTTGTCTGTGAGACTGAATTGGTCTATGGCAGCCAGGGTATCGCCGCCACCGGCAATAGAAAAACCCTGATTGGTAGCAATCGCTTCACCCAGCGTTTTGGTGCCAGCGGCAAATGCTGGCTTTTCGAACACACCTACCGGACCATTCCAGATGATTGTGCCAGCCTTGGCAACTAAGGAGGCCAAATGCTGCGCCGATTCTGGACCAATATCCAGAACCATTTCGCCAGCGCCAATGTTATCCACCTTGACCACTTTCGCGCTGTCCTCGTCATCAAAGCCATCGGCAACCACCACGTCTGTGGGCACGGGAATGTTTACCTTAGCCAATAGCTTCTTCGCTTCAGGCACCAGATCCGGCTCCGCGAGTGACGCGCCGATCTCATAACCCTGGGCGGCAATAAATGTATTCGCGATACCGCCACCAACAATCAAGGTATCTACCTTGTCCGATAGCGCGTCCAGTACTTCAAGCTTGGTGGATACCTTGCTTCCGCCAACAATTGCAATGACCGGTGCCCGGGGTGACAAAAGCGCTTTACCAAGGGCATCGAGTTCCGCCATTAACAAAGGGCCAGCGGCCGCAACCGGCGCAAATCGAGCAACGCCTTCTGTGGTTGCTTGCGCCCTATGGGCTGTACCGAATGCATCCATGACATAAATATCACACAGGCTGGCCAGGGACCTCGCCAGGGGCTCGGCATTTTTCTTTTCGCCCTTATTAATCCGCACGTTTTCAAACAGGATAAGATCTTCATCACCGAAATCGACGCCGTTTAAGTAATCAGCCTCAAGTCGAACCTTCCAACCCGTGAGTTCGGCAAGATGTTTGGCCACCGGCGCCATGGAAAACTCACTCTGCTCGGCAATCGGCACACCTTCCTCAGGACGACCCAAATGGGACATCACCATAAGCTGCGCGCCAGCATCCACCAGATGTTTGAGTGTAGGCAGCGCTGCGCGAATTCTCGCATCACTACTCACCGCGCCCTGGCTCAGGGGTACATTTAGGTCTTCGCGCACCAGGACGCGCTTACCCTTAACATCGAGATCTCTTACATCAATTACATTCACAAGCTTTGCTTCACCTGATCAACCACATTTTCAACGGTAAACCCAAAATGGGCCATCACTTCTGCACCGGGGCCTGACTCTCCAAAGGTAGGCAAACCGATAATACGCCCATCCAGTCCGACCCACTTATGCCAGTAGTCGGGGTGGCCCGCCTCAATGGCGATACGGTTTTTCATGCCACCAGGGAGGACCGATTCCTGATATTCAGCACTTTGCGCCGCAAACACACTAGCGCTAGGCATGGAAACCACACGGGTGGCGATGCCTTGTTCTTGAAGTGCATCGTAAGCAGCAACCGCCAGTGATACTTCTGAACCGGTCGCAATGAGGATCGCTTGTGGTGCTTCGGTATCCCTCAATACATAAGCCCCGCGCGCAATATTAGAGATCTGAGCATCATCACGGTCCATAAAAGGTAACGACTGCCGTGAAAAAACCAGCGCTGTTGGGCCGTTGCGTTTTTCCACTGCGGCGCGCCAGGCGAATACAGTTTCCAGCGTGTCACAAGGCCGCCAGGTATCGAGGTTCGGCGTACCACGCAAGTTAGTTAACTGTTCAACAGGCTGGTGGGTCGGGCCATCTTCACCCTGACCAATGGAGTCGTGGGTGTACACGTGGATATTTTGCACGCCCATAAGTGCTGACATACGCACGGCGTTGCGGGCATATTCCATAAAGATCAAGAAAGTACCAGTAAATGGCACAATACCGCCGTGGAGCGCCATACCGTTGGCTATGGCAGTCATACCAAATTCACGCACACCATAATGAACGTAATTGCCTTCCTCTAAGCCGGCTTTGACCACTTTCATGTCAGCCCAGTTCGTGTTGTTAGAGCCGCTCAAATCCGCAGAACCGCCAACAATTTCCGGCAATACGCTAGCGATCCTGGCAATCACATCCGCGGAAGCCTGACGTGACGCTTTGGCTGCACCGGCTGCTCTCACCTCCGCAGCGAGTTCATCCATGGTCTTGGCCCAGTTTTCTGGAAGGTCACCAGCCATGCGGCGTTCATACTCCGCAGCCAATTCTGGAAACTCTTGCGCATATTCTGCCATTTGCTGACGCCAGCTATTTTCTAGCTGCGCGCCTTTTTCCCGGCAGTCCCAGCTGTCCTTAACCTCTGCTGGGATGTCAAAGGGGCCATGGGTCCAGCCCAGAGCCTCACGGGTCAAGGCAACCTCGTCCACCCCCAGAGGGGAACCATGGCTAGAAGCCGTGCCCGCTTTGTTCGGAGAGCCAAAACCAATGCTAGTTTTGCAGCAGATTAATGTGGGTTGCGTGGCGTTTTGTTTGGCCTGCTGAATCGCCGTGGCAATGGCTTGCCCATCGTGACCATCTACCGCTTCAATCACCTGCCAACCGTAAGCTCGAAAGCGCGCGGGGGTGTCATCTGTAAACCATCCGTCGATCTTACCGTCGATTGAAATACCGTTATCGTCATACAGGCAGATCAACTTACCTAGCTGCAAAGTACCAGCAAGGGATCCCGGAATCACCATTAAGCAACCATCACCGGCAAATACATAAGTGTGATGGTCAACAATATTGTAACTCTGGCCATCCTGCTGGCGATTAAACCGGGCTGCGAGCAGCTTTTCTGCCAGCGCCATGCCGACGCCATTAGCAAAACCCTGGCCTAGCGGCCCCGTGGTGGTCTCAACCCCGGGGGTATAGCCATATTCCGGATGTCCTGGGGTTTTTGAGCCAAGTTGGCGGAAATTCTCCAGCTCAGACATGGGCAAATCGTAGCCAGTGAGGTGCAGCAGGGAATAAATCAGCATTGAACCGTGGCCATTGGAGAGGACAAATCGGTCTCGATTCGCCCACTCGGGATTAGCCGGATTGTGCTGCAAGTAGTCACGCCACAACACCTCGGCAATGTCCGCCATGCCCATAGGTGCCCCAGGGTGACCAGAATTTGCCTTTTGCACTGCATCCATCGCCAGCACGCGAATGGCATTGGCTCGCGCCCGCCGGGAAGTATCAGAACTCATAGAAAAAGCCGAGAAATAGAGAGGGCGCTATTTTCCCTTAGCCACCAGGTGACCTCAACCGTAAAAGCCTAAAAGCCACCAGATTGAGCGAATTTTATTGTCATCGTGAATGATTGTCAGATCACGCGGTAGGTTTAAGCCGCGGGGGTCGGTAGAATGCGGGGTTTTATATCTAACATTAGGCGAATCATGACCAGTCGAATTTTCACCTCCGAGTCCGTTTCCGAAGGCCATCCAGACAAAATGGCTGACCAGATTTCCGATGCTGTCTTAGATGCCATCCTCGCAGAAGATACCGAAGCCCGCGTGGCCTGCGAAACCATGGTCAAAACTGGCATGGTCGTGCTCGCTGGCGAAATTACCACGTCAGCCTGGATTGATCTGGAAGAACTGTGCCGCGACGTCATTCTTGATATTGGCTATAACAGCTCCGATGTGGGTTTTGATGGCGCCTCTTGCGCAGTTTTGAACGCCATCGGCAAACAGTCTCCTGACATTGCCATGGGTGTCGATGAGTCTAGCGACCACGACCAGGGTGCTGGCGACCAAGGGCTGATGTTTGGTTATGCCAGCAATGAAACCGACGTCTATATGCCCGCACCAATCACTTATTCCCATCGTCTGGTCAAACGTCAAGCTGAAGTCCGTAAAGACGGCACATTGAAGTTTTTGCGCCCTGACGCGAAAAGCCAAATCACTTTCCGTTATGACGACAAGGGTGCACCCAGCGGCATTGATGCTGTTGTCCTATCGACGCAACACGATGAGGGCATTTCCCTTAAAGATCTCCAAGAGGCGGTGATGGAAGAGATCATTAAGCCTGTTTTACCCGCGAACTGGTTACATGCGGACACCAAGTTCCACATCAACCCAACGGGCAATTTTGTTATTGGCGGCCCTGTAGGTGACTGCGGCCTCACTGGCCGAAAGATTATTGTTGATACTTACGGCGGTATGGCGCGCCATGGTGGCGGTGCATTCTCCGGTAAGGATCCATCCAAAGTAGACCGCAGTGCAGCTTACGCTGGACGTTATGTTGCCAAGAATGTGGTTGCTGCCGGTCTTGCCGATCGTTGTGAGATTCAAGTGTCTTACGCCATTGGTGTAGCTGAACCCACTTCTATCAGCATTGATACCTTCGGCACCGGCAAAATTGCTGATGACAAAATTGAAGCGTTAGTTCGCGAGCACTTTGATCTCAGACCAAAAGGTTTGATTGCCATGCTTGACCTGAAGCGACCTATCTACCGTGATACTGCAGCTTACGGTCACTTCGGCCGTGAAGAGCCGAATTTCACCTGGGAGAAAACAGACAAAGCAGAAGCCCTCGCGGCCGCGCTTTAAGACACTGCTGTGACTAATCAGGCCAACTTCCCAAGTCATTTTAGTTGCGAGTTTGCGGCACCAAAAAGTGACGATGCCATTGCCAAGCTCGATAAAGTGCATGCCAGGCTTACAGAGCTTGGCCCGCACTTCTTCTCGGTCACCTACGGGGCCGGAGGCTCTACTCGTGATGGCACCAAGCAAGCAGTACTGAATATTCACGAGAAAGGCTCTGACGTCGCACCGCATTTATCCTTTGGCGGCGATTCCGAAGAAAAAATCGCCGCGCTGATTAATGAATACAAAGACGCTGGGGTAAAACGTGTGGTGGCGCTGCGTGGCGACATACCTTCTGGCATCGGCGGTGGCTCAGTGAAAATGGCCTATGCCAACGAACTGGTGACCTTCATTCGTGATTTAACTGGTGATCACTTCCACATCGAAGTAGCAGCCTACCCGGAGGTCCATCCGGATTCCCGCAGCGTCGAGTCAGACATTCACTACTTCAAAGCAAAAGTAGATGCGGGCGCGAACAGTGCCATCACCCAGTACTTTTATAATGCAGAAAGTTACTTTCGCTTTATTGATAACTGTGAGAAAGCGGGTGTGGATATTCCCATCGTTCCCGGCATCATGCCCATCACCGGGTACCGCAACCTGGTGCGCTTCTCTGATAACTGCGGCGCTGATATTCCCCGTTGGATCCGTCAGCATTTAATGGCCTACGAGGATGATCCAGACGCCTTGAAGCAGTTTGGTGAAGAAGTTGTGACGCGACTTTGCGAGCAATTGCTAGCTGGCGGCGCTCCTGGTTTGCATTTTTATACGCTCAACCAGTCTTTGCCAACCATAAAGCTCTGGCGCAATCTCGGTTTGTAGCGCACCATCTGCGCAATGAGAATTTCGCGCCTACATTTAGATCAGCCACTTGAAGATCACTTCCGCAACGAAGCACCATTGACCGTTGCGGAGGATCGCGCCCACTACCTGCGAAATGTCCTACGGTTAAAAGCCGGTGATCAGGTTGATCTGTTTAACGGCAGCGGCGGTGAATACCGGGGAGAGATTCTCGAAGTCAGCAAGAAGCACGTCCAAATACAGCTTCTCGAGTTCAATTCCGACGATCGGATCCCAGACCGGGAAATTCACCTGGGGATCTGCATTATCAAGCGAGATGCTATGGATACAGCGATCCAAAAAGCCACTGAGCTGGGTGTCAGGCACATCACGCCCATTATTTCTGAGCATGTTTCCGTACCAGGCAAGCAATACAAGACGCGCCAGGGCCATTGGCTGGCCATAGCGATCTCGGCTTGTGAGCAGTGCGGGATGAATATCGTGCCCAATATTAGCGAACCAACGCCTTTGCAGGATTTCATCACGGCTAGACCAGGGGCTAGCTATTGCGGACTACCGGGAGGAGAAAAGGTCTCTATGGATGTCACGGATGCTACGGGGCCGGTGAATTTGTTAGTTGGTCCCGAAGGTGGCTTTAGTCAGGCAGAAATAGCACAAATCCAGGCACACAAGTTTCGTGCCCTGGATCTGGGTAAACGAATCCTCCGTGCGGAAACTGCTGCGATAAGTTTGATGACTCTATTTAGTGATTAGAACTGCAACCCGGGTTGCTAGTAGGCAACGCTACGAATTTCTGCTTCGATGAAATCAAGATCTGGGATCGACACCAGATCATCGCCCAATCTCGCTTTAACCAGCTCAGTTTTCTCGGCAACTTCTTCCGTCGTAAAAAGCTCATCCGGGGCTATTCTCATTAGCCGCGGTAAAGTTTGCGCTACCAGCGCCATATAGCTGAAGTCTCTGGTATCACCGAGAGTTCTAACGATAACCAGATTAGCACTAGCCACACTGACGAGCGAAAAACTGGCGCGTTCCACCGTCAACATTTCAAAGGAAGCAACCGGCACCTGAATACCGCGCCAGGACAAAAAGCCCAGGAACCAGTCTGGCGTATCCTGAACCCGGCGCAGCGGTTCATAAGGAATGATCTCTGCAACTGCTGTATTCGGTAACACCAAATTGCTTTTTTGCAAGGGGATCAAAAAACTTGGCAGAGATTCAATACTAGCCATCTTCTTGTCCCGCCGCTGCTAACACTTCTTCGATGGTGCTAAGTAGATTGTTTTCCTGGAACGGTTTACCCAGAAATTGGTTAACCCCAAGATCAAAGGCTTGTTGCTTGTGTTTTTCACCAGTACGAGAGGTAATCATAATAATCGGCAACTTCTCTAACCTGGCATCCCCGCGAACGCTCTTCAGCACTTCGAAGCCATCCATTTTCGGCATTTCAATGTCCAAAAGGACAATATCCGGATAAACATCCTGAAGTTGGTTCATCGCATCAAGGCCATCTTTGGCCGTGGTGACTTCCCAGCCTTGTCGCTCCATTAAACGCGACGTCACCTTACGCACCGTGACCGAATCATCCACGATCATCACCTTGCGAATTTTGTGAAGCTTTTCAGCCTCGGCGGCAGCCTCTAGCTGCTCTGCTGAAACGCCTTCTTCAGACTTGCGAATAAACGCCAGAACATCCAGGATCACCACAACACTACCGTCACCCATGACCGTAGCGCCAGAAACCCCAGTCACTTCATTGAACTGTGGGCCAAGACTCTTCGAAACAATTTCGCGACTGCCAATCACCCGGTCCACTTGGAGGGCAACAGAATTATCGCCGCTTCGCGCTAGAATCACCGGTAGTGGCGCAACCTGCCCCTCCAGTACTGGATCATCACCACGCTCCAACATACGCCCCATATAGGCTAACCGGTAGGGCTGTCCGGCATACTCAAACATAGGGGCATCAGGCTGATAATACGCTTCAAGCTCATAAGGACTAACACGGACAATACCTTCAATCGTATTTAGCGGTACCGCATAGATCTCTTCTTGTACCACCACCAACAAAGCGCGATTAATCGATACAGTGAAAGGAATTTGAATAGTAAATTCGGAGCCACGACCAAGGGTTGAGTCAATTGAAATGGACCCGCCCAACTGCTTGATTTCACTGTTCACCACGTCCATACCAACGCCACGTCCAGAGATCTGCGTGAGCTTCTCGGCGGTACTAAAACCGGCGTGCATAATAAACTGCATGACGTCATGGTCAGATAAGTTGGCATCAGGCGACATCACACCACGCTCAATGGCTTTCTTTCGTACCGCATCAACATTAATGCCACCGCCATCATCGCTGATGGTAAGCACCACGTAACCGCCTTCACGAGAAAGCCGCAGGCTGATTCGGCCAGTCTCCGGCTTGTTATTCGCCCGGCGCTGAGCCGCATCTTCAATGCCATGGTCAACCGCGTTTCTTAGCATGTGCTCCAGAGGCGCGACAATTCGCTCCAGGACACTTCGATCCAGTTCGCCTTCCACATTAAAGGCATCAAACCGAACGGATTTTCCTACTTCAGAACTGACTTGCCTAACAATTCTTCTAAGTCTCGGAATCAACCTGGCAAACGGCACCATGCGGGTGCGGGTCAAACCTTCTTGCAGTTCTGTGCCGATTCGCGCTTGTTGATGCAACAACGTTTCTGCATCACGGCTTTTATTGGTTAAGGTTTCTTTCAGGTCCAACATGTCAGAAGAACTTTCATTGAGGCTTCGAGAGATCTCCTGAATCATGGTGTAACGATCCATTTCAAGATCATCAAACCCACCTTCCCCCTCTCTTGCTTCATTAGCGAGGCGAAACACGGTTTCTCTTGATTCCGCTTCAATCTCCAATCGTCTAACCTGATCCCTGACACGGTTAATGGTGTCTTCCATTTCCTGCAGGGAATCCGTGAAGTCTCGAATCTGCTGCTCAACCCGGCCCCGGGTGATATTGGACTCACCGGCAAGACTAATTAAGTCTTCGAGTAGCTCCGCGGATACACGGACCATTTCCTGGCTACCGGGCGATGATGGCGCCGCGTCCGGTTTGGTTGTTGCTTCCTCAGAGCGGTTTTCTTCGGGAGCAGACTGCGCGGCGCTGGATACTACTTCAGCAGGTACTGCTGGTGCTTGCCCAAGGGAGGCGACCTCTTCGTCACTAGCTGCGCCCTGGCTCATCTTGCGATACACATCTACCCGACGATGGATTTCGTCTTGCTGTTGATTCAAAGATGCAAAGAACGCTTCATTCAGCGCCTCAGGTGTTCTTTCCAAGCCAATTAGGTAAGTCTCAAAGTTATGCGCAAACTCGCCAAGACTATTAATACCCGCCAGCCTCGCACCACCTTTAAGGGTATGCAGGTGGCGTAACAAATCGTCATAAAACTCTGCGGCGTCCGGCGTCGAGCTCCAATCGAGAATACACTGGTCAATGGCTTCCACCAGTTCTTCTGCTTCTTCAATGAAGATTGGCAAAATATCTTCATCGATGTCGTCTTCCGGTAAGTCCATGGTTTCGACCATGGTTCCAACAACCGTCGCAGTGGTGCCGTCTTCTTCTGCCGCAACCATCTCATCGGCCGTGACTTCATTGCTTGAATCCGCCTCTGCTGCAACCGGTGCCCCGGCAGTACGCAGGGAGGCCAGCTCTTCTTCTGACGCCTCGCCCCGGGTGTGTTTGCTATAAATTTCCAGGCGCCGGGTAATTTCATCCTGGCGCTCATTTAGCAAAGCAAAAAAACTATCATCCAGCGGCAATGGATTTTGCTGTACTTGAATCAAATAGGTTTCAAAATTGTGCGTAAATTCACCCAGAGAATTGATACCGGCTAATCTGGCACCCCCTTTTAATGTGTGCAAATGGCGCAACAAGTTATCCAAATGCTCACTATTAGATGTATCGCTACTCCAAACCAGTATGGTTTCATCAATGGCTTCACTTAACTCTTCTGCTTCTTCTAAAAACAGGTCGAGCACATCCGGATCAATGTCATCCTCCGGGAGAAGACCAGATTCGGCCACTTCAGGTGCTAGATCGGTATTGGTATCCTGCCGCTGCGCCAGTGCACCACGACAAGCAGATTCAAGCGCTCCATCCAGAGCTCGATCGGTGCCGGCGCGAAGCGCCGCCAACTGATGATCCAGTTCGCCGCGAAGTCCTGATAGATAATCAAATAACCCATCGTCTTTACCGTCTATGACCTCCGCAACTTGTAACATCAGCTCTACAGTGACCAGTAGTGAACGGTCAAGATCTGCAAATTCAGTCAGTTGCGATAATTTGGCTTGCAACACAGGCAACTGGCCAGGTTCGGTCTGCAGATCAGACATGGCCTGGTCAACATCTTTGAGCATACCGTCCAGCGGCAACAGTCGCCGCGCCGCAGCTTCCGCTTTGATTAGGGCGTCAAGATCCATGGTGTCGAGAAGTTCCAGAGCCTCATCCGCAGACCGGATAGACTGGCTCGACGCCAGTTCGTCAAACATGATGACGAGAATCTCATGAACTTTCGCCAGTTGTGAAACGGCCTCAACAGATGGCTTGAAGGCAAGCTTTTGATACACCTCCAGGAGTCTTTGGCATACCACCACAATACTTTCATGGCCAAGGGGTTCTGCTTGCTCGATGACATGGCTTAGCTCAACCTGCAGCGCGCCCATGCCGGTGGGTTGCCATTCCTGAAGCACGGGCTCCGCTTGACCAAGTTTGCGTACACGCTCGAAGTCAAAAGTGGGTAATGGTTCGCTCAACGGACCGGTTAGCTCCGTCACCTTATTGGCAAACTGTTCGTGCGGCGCCGCTTTATCTCGCTGGTTTTGCAAATCTGTTGCAATCGCCTGCATCATCGCCAGGCCCTCGCTCATGAGGGCACGAACCGACTCGTTCATAGGTTGTGACGTGGCGAGTAGATTGGCCAGTAAACTTTCCAGAGGCGCGGCAATGGTCGCAATGGAACTCACTTCGGCCATGGCCGAACTGCCCTTCAGAGTATGAAATGCTGCCACTGCATCCGGGTCAACCGCATCTTGCGAATTTTCAATTGCACTCTGGACTACCGCAAAGTTTTCCGCGGCTTCCTCCAAAAAGATCAGATCAAGTTCAGAATCACCGCTTAGGCTAGCAACAACCGGCTGCGCCTCTAGTGTTTCGTCAGAAAGATCATCTAACGTGAATTCTTCAATACTTTCTTCAGGATCATCAGCCGCGACCTCTACCGCTACCTCTGCACTATCATCCTCAGCCGTGCCAGCTGTGCCAGCTGTGACTGTGTCGGCGACTGCCTCAAGTTCGCTAATATCAAAGTCATCTTCCGCGATCTCATAAGCGCCATCTTCTGTTGCTTCAGTTTCCGGCAGTTCTTCGGCGCTATCCAGCAGAACTTCCCCATCATCTTCGAGGGCGGTATCAAAGTCAGCCAGATCAAACGATTCAACGTCTTCGGCTTCCGCAATTAACTCTTGTTCTGGAGTCTCATCGTCCGACTGCTGCGATGCATCCAGCTCAATAGCAGCTTCAATAGACTCGTCTTCCTCTAGGGGAACCGAAGGTTCTAACGCTTCGGTCTCACCTTGCGCTGGCTCTGCTTCGATTTCTGCTTCAGGCGCTGGGATTTCATATTCAATGCTTGCCAACTCGTCATCTGCGCTCGGCTCTATTGCGGCAGTTGGCCCAGGGGATCCCTCGGTATCGATAGCCTCTTCATCAAGTTCTAAGGTGTCCAAATACGCATCTTCGCCGGCGCTAACCGGCAGCACTTCAGATGCCTCAGGGGTTTCAGATTCAAATGTTGGTTGTTCACCAATATCGTCGCCAGACGTAGGGGAATCATCGAGCGGTACAAGCTCTAAATCAGGCAACTCGACTTCTACTGTAACAGCTTCTATTTCGTCATCTTCACTTTCTGCTGTGGCAACAACCTCGTCGTCACTGGATTCAGCGACACCCGGGTCAGGGTCGCCAGACTCATCATCTACAGGTGTTGCAGTCTGTAATGATTCATCTTCTGCCAGGAAAGACTCTTCAGTCTCGAAGGACTCTGTATCAATCGGCGGTGGTTCGTTAGCTGAAGGCTCTTCACCCGCTGAGGGCTCTTCATAAGCTGAGGGCTCTACCTCAGACGCGGGCGCTTCTAGCTCTGAAACATCAGGTAATGCCTCGAGGTCTACGGATTCCCCGGTCACTTCCTCAACATCAAATGCAGATTCAACTGCCAGCGATTCACCTTTTGCCAGGGTATTCGCCCGGGTCGTAAATGCCTCAGTTGCATAATCAGTTTGCTTGAGATTACGAAACGCTTCGACACCGTCAGGTAAACTGGCGATTACTTCATCAAGCAATGCGAACAGCTCTGCAGAAGCTTCAATCGTATTATCGAGGACCCGGTTTAACATGTCCTCAATGGCCCAGGCTAGTTCGCCGACCACAGTGGT
>JBKAGC010000003.1:0-46606 GCA_046290215.1 Pseudomonadales bacterium
ATTATCAGGAGTCCAATGAGCGTAGAGTTTAGCAACGCCATAGGGTGAACGAGGGTGGAACACGGTCGTCTCACTCTGAGGTATTTCGTGCACTTTCCCGAACATCTCCGACGTCGATGCTTGATAGAACTTAATTTTATGGTCGACGCAACGAATTGCTTCCAGAAGGTTGAGCGCTCCAATTCCGGTGATCTCAGCAGTAGTCGCTGGCTGGTCAAAAGAGACTCCAACGAAACTTTGCGCTGCCAAGTTATAGACTTCATCTGGCCGATATTTTTCCATCAACCTAATTGCTGCGCCAAGATCGGTTAGGTCAAACTCTACTAGTTCGAGGTTTTCATTCGACTCTATGTTCAATTCTTCAAGGCGCCAGAAATTAACCGAGCTAGTTCGGCGATAAGTGCCTATCACTTTGTAATCTAGACTAATTAAATGCTCTGCCAGGTAAGCACCGTCTTGACCGGTAATTCCTGTTATGATTGCTGTCTTATTCATTAATTATCCAAAACTAATTATCAAATTCGAAACCTATGCGCTCTATTAGATCTAAGTACATTTGATCCACTTTCTCCCAATTGTACTCTGCATTGACAAACTCATTGCCTTGACGACCCAAAACGCTAGTGGAAGCGCCATTTGTGAGCTCTTCAATACAGCGGACGAACTCCGCGGGCGAATCATACCAGATTCCACCATTAGATCGACGGCACTGATCAACTAATACCTGACAATCACCGTTCACCAGAACGGGCTTCGATACTGCCCAGGCTTCCAAGAGCACCATTGAAAGACTCTCATAGCGACTGGGTAGCACCAGGAAATTAGCTGCAGCAAGTGCATTCCACTTGTCCTGCTCCTCAACAAAGCCGACATGCACAATCGCCTCGTCATCGGGAATATCAATCACAGCCTTGCCAATTAGAACCAGCTTTAATGCGGTTCTTTTCTCTCGACGAGCCTTGAGAAACATATCAAAAAGCTCCCCACAGCCCTTCGACTCGTCAATTCGCCCGACATAAATAATAAAATCCTCCTCCATGCCGAACTTTGCCCGAAATGCTCTTGGATCGATTTTTGCAGGACGGTCAATGCCCAGCCCGGTCACAGGTCCCTGAAGATTTAGAAGGGGGAATTTTTCGTATAAAAATTTCCGCTCTGCCGGTGTACTATAGATTACTGATTGTGCGGATTTGAACACCGGTTCCCAGATACCAAGATCTAGCATCCATTCGTCATGGACAAAGGGTGCAAGCAGTGCTTTGTTGCCAACGTTTTGGATACCGAAATAAGTCGTTGCATAAAGATAGGTAAAAAACAGAAAGCCATCGTAATGGTCTACGTGGCTCTTAAGATAAGCATGCAGGGAACTCGAAAACGGTCCTTGGGCTCTGACCCATTCTTCGCCCTCTATCAGGGTGACACTTTGTTTGCCTCTAATACTTTCCGAGAAAGAATTAAAAGCGACCACATCTCTAGGCTGGTCTACAGAGAATCTAAGGACTTTCACTCCCTGAACCCGGTCTTCGCCAGGTTGGTAGAAATTCTCCCAGGTGGTGTAATCCCTCGCACAAGTCGTAACGATTGTCACATCATGATGAAGACTCAAGCGCTGTGCTACCTTTAAACATAAAAGTTCTGCACCGCCGTTGACCTCATTACCACAACGTTGAATGACAAAACAAAGTTTTCGTCTTTGTCCTCGTTCCGCCTGGATCAACTCAGCGTAGCGTTCGTATTTTGCCGTAACAACTGGCCACGAATAGCTTGTGTTAACGTACTTCGCTCCCACATGGGCTAGCGTTTTACGTTCTTCATCTTGCATCGCAATCAATTGCTTCACCGAGCGATGAAACCCAGCTTGGTCATCATAGCCGAAGCCCGCTCCAGAGCGACTCATGTGATCCGCAAGGACCTCACTATGGTTGTTCACCAGAGCTGGAACCCCTACAAGCCAGCTCTCCATTAACACGATGCTCAAACTCTCCTGCCGAGACGGCATGACCAAGGCCGTTGCTCTAGACATAATCTGATATTTTGCTGATTCAGAGACAAATCCTAAATATCGAATAGCTTCATCTTCTGGAATTTCCATAACCGCAGAGCCAATCAGTAGCAGTGGAAGTTGCAGCTTCAGGTCTTTTGGGAGGCTCTGGTAATTGGAGAACATCTCGTCACAACCCTTTTCTGCCTGAATACGGCCTGCGTAAAGAAGAAATTTTGACGGGAGTTCCAGTTCCGAGTCGATCTCAAACTCTGGTTTGTCGAACCCCATTGCCACGACGTCGGCTTCCGCAAGCAAACCTCGGCTTCTTCGGCGCAACATCTCTAACTCAGGAAAAGCGTTGCAAGCGACAAAACGTGGTAGGGAAAAAAGATCATCGAAAACCTTGGCAGCAAGCGGTAATTCATCATGGGCATTAGGTACTAGAATCGCTTTATGCCTAACACTTGCTAACAGCAAAGTTGTTGGTGCGTATAAATAAGTGACAAACACGATGACGTCAAATCGATACGCGTTGTCTGTGACAAAGGACTCCAGCTCTCGAGAATGTGGACCAATTTCCTTTAGCCACTCTATCTCGTCTTGTGACTCCAACTGACGCTTGACTGCTTGACCATCAAGCACCGAAAACACCTCGGAGCTACTACGCAGCTTCGACAAGGGGAACCTGTGTACAAGAACATCATTCTCGACTTGAGAGCCAGGTTCAACATCATTTTCAAATCGCTGTTGGTACTCGATAGCACAGGTTGTCGCCACCTCAACGTTCGCTATCTCAGAAAGGTGCTCCGCAACCTCTCTGCAGAGAGTTTCTGCACCGCCATTAACGCTAGCGCCATAACGCTGTACAACAAAGAGGAATCGGCTCTGCTTCGTCTTTACCATTATGAAACAAGCGTCCTCAACAAATCATCAATCTCCCCTTGCATTTGTGAAGGCAAATTTTGAACCCTGCGTTGTCGCTGGCGTGCAAGAACCTTGTGCCTCAATTCACTATCCACTAACAATTTTGCAACCAATTTGGCCAAGGAACTTAAACGCTCGCTGGCACTCACCAAGAGCCCAGCACCCGCCAGCGTTTCTCCTATTGCCGCGTGTTTCACCGCAACAACCGGTATGTCAAACCACATAGCCTCTAACAACGGTACACCAAAACCTTCATGCTGACTTAAACTAAGAAATATGTCTGCACTTCTATAGACCGCCAGCAATTCTTCTAATGAGATGTGCCCGGTAAGAATCACATCTTCCTCGAGACCTAGTTCAGCTATCGTGCCACGAAGCTCTAGCATGTAAGGATCAGATTCCACCCCGAAGCCGGCCAACACCAGCCTGGAATTGGGTTCGTACTGCTTTAACCAACCTAATAATTTGACAAGCTCCACTTGCCTCTTGTTGGGGGAATAACGCCCCACGAAAACAATATTCTTCTTACCCCGCAAGCTAGCCATCATTATTTTATCTGGCGACACCAACCAATTTTTTGGGTCTACCGGTAGTGGTAAAACTTTTGGTGAATTGAAACCATACCTAACTAGATCGCTGGCATTGAAGAATGAATCGGAGAAAGCCACCGGAATAGAATCAGCAAGCCCCCACAACTCTTCCAGACCATCCCGGAGCAGGCGCGCAAATTCAGGGCGATACCTGAGAAAAAACTCAGGCGGCGTGATGTTGTGATAAATCATGCACTTTCTACCCGCGAATGATTCCACAAACGGCGTAATTTCAGAGCCAATTGAGTGGTGATATATCAGGTGGTCAGTATCTTGAATATCTTCAGGCCGAAAGCTAATGCAGTGCCCAGCAACTCGCGGATCAATATGCTCCGAACGCACCATGATTTGGCTTTCGTACCCTCTTTTTTGAAACTCCGCAAACAAAAAGATTGCCTGATTTGAGATTGCGTCGCCAAAACTAAGATTTGGCAACAATTGAATAATTCGTTGCTGATGAATTATAGCAATATGAGCATGGGCACTAGCGTCAGCCTCCTGATCAATCGCTATCAGCGTCTTGGCGATTGCGGCGTCCCAGGTCACGTTGGCTAAAGAGTATTCCTTACCCTGGGTACCGTAGTTCCTGAGTTCACTTGGTGGTGTAGACTCCAGCCGATCGAACTCACCCTGCCAGTTGGCATCAGAGCCTACCCAGCCGCCCCGGGAAGCCTCTACTGCAAGCCGCGTAGCATCACAACAAAAATTAACTACAACCGGTTTCGCATAAAACCATGCCTCGTAGATGACCCGAGAAAAACTTTCATTACGGCTCGGTTGAAACAAAGCCACAGAATTTGCAAGCAAAACTGTCTTTACATCTTCACTCACTAGACCAAGATCATAAATGCCATCACCTTGATACTTCCCCTCTCCTGGTCCAGCTAACACTAGATTCAGATCGGAGTTTGGATTCGCTCGCCTGTAATCTGAAAAGCCTTCAACCAAAGTGCTTGTACCCTTTTCGGCGCTTCGCCTTCCGAGACAGAGTACAAAGCGTCCATAATCCGCCTCGTAGCTACCTCTCGCGGAGCTGGGCTCAACTCCAGCGCCAACCACCGTGCCATTCGCGTAAGCTAACGGTCCAAAGATGCGTGATGCGATAAGCTGCTCACCCTCTGATAGAAAAAGCAACCCTTTCGCTGTGGATACCGCCTCAAAAACACAATCCAAATAAGCGTAAACCTCATCATGGAGACAAGGCATAACATAAGCGTTAGAAACCTTTTCCACGCCACGTAGTGTTGTGCCATACAAGTAGGGTAAGAAGATGACCGCCTGGTACTTCTCATCGTTCTCTAGCAGATACGCTTCCAATTCAACGGAATGTATATTGTCTTCTAGCCAAACTTTTTCTTCATCGGGACTCACGGGGCTGATGCCAGGTTGCAGTTCGCTGATTGCTAACAAGTTGCTGTTCAGTTGATTAAACCTGTCAGGATCTCGACCTGAAACAGGGAAGCGAACTACCCGCAAATTGCTCGAGAGCTCTACGACTCCTGCAGAGAAACTGTTCACAGCCCAGTCAGAGAGAAACCCACCACTACATGTTGTAAGTACATCGACCTTTCGGCCAGAGGCTGAAATTCTTAACGCAAGCTCGCGAGCCTGTTGCTCAGCCCCGCCTTTCATATCGTTGCCATACCAGGGTGTGACTATCGCCAAAGGCAAATCTTCGTTGCTTTGGGTGCTTGTCATTTACGCGCAATCACCGCGTAATCAGGAGCAACTGCGAAACGATCAGCTAAAAAGCCGCTTAACAGAGCGAGCTGATCATTGCTTGTAGATTGAAATGGATTGGCGATTTCATTCACTCGCCGGATATCTACATCGACAAATCCACCGGTACTAACCAAAAACTTCCCCAGCTCTGGCGGAATTGGATTCATATGAGTCGGATCATAATAGAAATTGTGAGCACCAACGTCGAGATTCTCTGGATTCGGTGTTTCAAGGATCAAAACACCGTCATTCGCTAACACCCTATAACACTGCCTGAGTAACTCTATACAATCAGGAAAAGGAATGTGCTCAAGGACATGGAAGCCGGTGATTAGTGTCAGACTACCTGTTTCTTGATCTGCCAGATAATGAATAGCGTCCTGATGCAGTGCAGAGAGACCGCGTTCTTGGCATTCAGCAACCATAATCTCATTTAAATCAACACCCATAACCTCTAGGTCTTGGCCTACCAGAAGCTCCAACCATTCTCCCCTGCCACAACCAATGTCCAATGCACCCTGCCATGGTTGGTGATTTTTAACTTCGTCAATGACATCTTGATACACCTTGAGCCTCTCACTCACTACCTCACGGTTACCCCGAAACTTATCTTCAAGACTAACGTAGAAGCTATCCAAATCTGTCCGCACCGGAGAAATTCTGCTAGGCGCAGCACTTACCTGCTCCTTTACTTTCTGAGTCGGTTCTGGGGACACAGAAGCCAGCTTGCGAAGCTCTATTTTTAACCTACCCTCAACACCCGAGAGGGATTTGGTTACACGAGACAGCTCTGCCTCAATTGTCTCAATCCGCTCAGAATTGCTGCCAAGGTGCGTACCATGATCATTAACATTATGGCGAAGTTCGGTAATTGCACTGGTTGCTTCATTTAAATTATTTAGGTTGGCTATAACGTCATCGATTCTCTTATCTGTGTTGTGCTGTATTTCCTTCAGCGTAGCCAATCTCGCATCGACGGTTGCAAACGCTTGTTGCAATCTTTTTTCCAATTCTGAACCACTGCGAGCAACTGCTTGCTCAAGAGACTGAAGATTCCGAATCAGGCGAGGAATTCTAAAGAGATTGAATGGCAAAGCGACCAGAAAACCAATATAGGGTACACGAATCGCACTTCGCATTAAAAACCGCGGCAGCAATCCAGGCACTGTGACAGCTTGCTTCCGGCCTTCTGCGGAGTATCGAAGGCGGCCGATAATTTCTATCTTTGAAAGATTGCCAAGCTCCAATCTTTGCGTATAAAACGCCAAACCCTCTGCGTCAGGCTCACGGCCCAGTATCTCTAGATAGGCAGAGCGTACAAATGCTTCGCCATGCAGATTAGGAAGAGATTGTATAAGGGGACCAGGTGCTTTCTCAATGACAGGTGGTTTCCAGTCAACCCTGGGGCCGGCGCTTCCATCTTTCAGTCGCAACTGAGGGGAATCTTGGTCCCCTTCACGTAGCCTCGCCATAAGATCGTCTACATTGATTTCGATGTCGTAATTATCCGACACTATCTAACCCACATTCTAAAATGCCCTTAGTATACAGCGCAGCAGGGGCAGAGTCTTGAGCACAGAACCTCTATTTGAGGCGGACGGGTCCTTGAGTACTGGCAAAACCAGATTTGATCTCGAGAAAACTCGTGCCGTGAAAGGTCGGCTCGTTGCCAGGTAAAACCTTGAACAGACAGGCTTGATCCCACCAATCGTAATTCTGCTCTAGGTGCGTATCGTTTGTATGCACAGCGACTGTGACAGAATAGCTACCGACACCGAGTCTAAGTTGAAATTCAAATTCTTGAACAGCTCTGCCAACAGAGACCCTCTCTAGTCGACCCCCCCCAAGATGGTAGGTATTTGTGCCAAATACCTCATTACCAAACTTATCACGGATGGAGAAACCAACCGTTGGCAAGGGAACTTCTTCCGAAAATTCGAGAGAGCACCTTAAGGTAATCCTGTCGTTAACAACAAAACTGTCTTTAACGATCCCGGCGCTATCTAACATGTCCACTCCAGAAATCCGCACGACCCCGGAGCCACTTCTTGTTTGTCCTGCTTCTTGCTGAATCTCTGCTTGTTGTTGCTGCTCAGAGATCAAGGCATTGTAGTAATCCATCACCGCAACCGGCTCGGCATCCATCTCAACCTTGCCATCTACCAACAAAATTGCCCTATCGCATAGAGCCTTGACTGCCGAGGCGTCATGGGAAACAAATAGAAGCGTGGTTCCCTGTTGTTTCAGTTGCCGGATACGTGCCGTGGATTTGTGTTGAAAATAAGCATCACCCACTGCCATTGCTTCATCAACGATCAAAATGTCAGGTCGTACAGCAGTCGCGACACTAAATCCAAGTCGCACCTGCATCCCGCTAGAGTAGGTACGCAAAGGTTGGTCAAAATACTCTGACAGTTCGGAGAACCTCTCAATCCAGTCCACCAGAGCGGGGATATCATCAGCTTGAACACCTAGTAGCTGAAGCCCCATGACTGCATTCTGCCGACCAGTAAACTCCGGATCGAATCCCATACCCAATTCCAACAATGCAGATACGCTGCCTTCTACAGCAACAGATCCCGTTGAGGCATGGCGGCTCCCAACGATGATGCTCAATAAGGTGCTTTTTCCTGATCCATTCCGCCCAACAATTGCAACCGCTTCACCTTCGCCGACAGAAAAGGATATATCATCCAATACCCATCGATCTTGATGAAGTACTCTACGGCCTCCTGTGAGAAACTCAGCCAATCTAAAAATTGGCTTACGATAAACCTTAAATTTCTTCCCAACAGACCTTACCTGTAACAGTGGCGTGCTCATAGTTCATCTACAAGATCAGCTGATGAGGCTCTAAAACTCCAGTACCCCAGGGAAAATAAAAGAATGGCAAGTAGTAACGCCGGATAAATAGAATGTAAGGGCGGCAAAGACTCTTGAAGCAAAATCGCTTGATAAAATGCAACTACTCCCGCCATTGGATTCCATTGCGCGATCAATAACTGCATTGGCTCTGGAACAATGGATAAAGGATAGACAATTGGTGTAGTCCAAAACCAAAACGTCAACAGTATGCCGATGGATTTACCAACGTCACGAAAAAAGACATTTAAAGTACCGGTTAGCATCCCTAGACCAATCGCCAACATCTGTTGAATCACGAGTATTGGTAACATCAGAACCACATCAGGACCTGGAAAACGATCAATTAACAGCAAAAATATGATAAGCAACGAGAAAATAATGAGAAAGTTGATAGTAGTCGAGATCAACACAATCAAAGGCAGAGTTATCCGGGGAAAGCTAGATTTCTTTAGAAGGCTAGCATGGTCTAAAAAAACTGTCTGACATCGCTGCAGAGTTTCAGCGAAATACCCCCATGTCACGATCCCTGCACACAGATAAATAGAGTACGACCACCCATCTTCTATTCCAGGTAATCTTGCCTGCATGACAGAGGTAAAGATCAGGGTATAAACGAGGATCATGGATAGTGGTTCAAAAATAGACCAGGCAAAACCGAACACCGAACGAACATACTTCCGAGTAAATTCCCTCCGAACGGAACCTAAGATAAACCCTCTAAAGAGCCAGATCGCTCGAAAAACTTGCATGTGCTTAGAAAACCAGAAAAGCACATTATATCGACTTATGCGCAATTCCACACTCGGGTCGATGACGCGATTACCTGAGTGTATACTGACCTCACCTCCACGCAAGGTCACCCCGGCGGCCTCCATTGTCTCGGAAACTTAATATTGAAACTTCTTCTCAACCTCGAGGTGGTAAATTCCACACTAACTGGGGTCGGCTTTTACTCCCGGCAGATCATCGCTGGGTTACTTGAGGCCATCGATGAAAAAGATGTGATTTTCTTCCTGGGGCCCAGGCAAATTACCAGGACGGAAGCAGACCAAATTCTAAGTGGTGTGATCTATTCCCGACCAACAACATCCTTTCGTCAAAGTTTGATCGCCAAGCTCCGAAACTCTTGGCCGGAAATTTTGTGGTACGTGTCTAATTTCCTCTTTTGGCTTCGTAGCAGAAAGTTCCAGAGTCATATCTACTTGGAACTTAACAACGTCGCCCGGCCATTTTCAGGAAAGACAATAGTTGTTTGCTACGACTTATCACTCGTGCACTATCCCGAATACCACCCTGAAGAAAGAAGGAGGTACTTCAGCCTCTTCTTTGAAAAAAGCCTGAGACGCGCAGCCAAAGTGATCACTATATCACGTGCTATTCAAGATGAACTGGCCGAAAAGTATCAACTAAAGGAGTGCAAGATTGCCTATCCAGCTTGCCCTGATCGACCACTACTGGATTCTGAGGAAAATCTCAGTCTACCAGAGGAGTACATTCTATCTTTGGGGTCATTAGAACCCAGGAAAAACCTCGACAAGCTACTAGATGCTTACATGAGCTTAGACTGCGATCTAAGAACGGCGTTTCCCCTGGTGATCGCAGGTGCTAGCGGTTGGAACAACCAAGGTTTGGAGCAACGAATACAAGACCTGGTCAACCAGAATGAAGTATTCCATTTAGGATACGTTCCTGATGGGCGGATGCAGGATTTGTATAGAAATGCGACGCTACTCGTCTATCTATCCAACTACGAGGGATTTGGCATGCCCATTATCGAAGCCATGGATGCAGGCACTGCCGTACTTATCAACCAAGAACCAGCGCTTTTAGAAGCCGCTGGAGACGCCGCAGAAGCCGTTGATGCCAGATCTGCCGATGACATCGCTGCAAAAATTAGACATCTTCTAGAAAGTCCAACTCGTCGAGACCAACTTGTCGATCTCGGTAAAACAAATATCAAAAGATTCTCATGGACAGAATCAGTGGCGGTGATTCTCGCAGAGCTACAATCTTTAGGCTGACGGTGCACTGATTTAGGCATAGTGAGTTTTATCTTGGTCTGCTATTATTTGCGCCTTCTGGCACCTTCGCCTGCCGACACTCAGCTAAATCATCGCACCTCGCCGACAATCATTTTGACTCCAGTACTTTCGATAATTTTGCCCTGCTACAATGAGGAGGAGGTTTTACCTGAATCCTCAAGTCGTCTAATTACGTTTCTGGAGTCTTTAATCTCGAAAGGGAAGGTCTCATCAGAAAGTCGTCTTTTCTTCATTGATGATGGGAGTTCAGACAATACATGGACGCTAATTGAGCAATTGAATGAGCATGAGCCATTAGCGAGAGGGCTGAAACTTGCTCGTAATTTCGGACATCAACGCGCCGTTCTGGCTGGCCTGTTAGAAGTCCCTGGAGACCTCCTCATCTCAATGGATGTGGATCTCCAGGATGATATAGAAGCAATAGAGAAGATGGTCGATACTCATCTTCTGAATCAAGCCGATGTAGTTTACGGAGTTAGAGATGATCGTAGTAGCGACTCGGTGTTTAAACGCTCGACGGCAGAGGGCTTCTACAAATTACTCAACCTCCTCGGCGTTGAGGTTGTGGCAAACCATGCCGATTTTAGACTAATGAGCAGAAAAGTCGTTGAGTCTTTCCGTCAGTTTGGCGAGTCAAACTTGTTTCTCCGTGGATTAGTCCCTCTTGTAGGATATAAATCAGACATTGTTTACTACGAGAGGGCTGAGAGGTTTGCAGGAACCAGTAAATACCCTCTCCGGAAAATGCTCGCCCTCGCGGTCGATGGTGTAACTTCGATGTCCGTAGTGCCGTTGCGGCTTATTTCTAGCCTCGGTTTACTGATCTTTCTTGTTTCAACTCTGATGATCATATGGATTACGCTGGGTGCGGTCCTTACCGACATTCCTGTTCCCGGTTGGGCCTCCACCGTACTACCTATCTATTTCATCGGGGGTGTACAGCTACTATGTACTGGCACCATAGGAGAATACATTGGGAAGATTTACCTTGAGGTAAAAAATCGGCCCAGATACATCATTGAAAAGACCACCGATTAATGTCCAATCAAACCGATCGTCGCGACTTAACGCCTGGCTCACTACTCAATCAAATCCCCGGGTGGATCCCAGCACTCACCATTCTAGTGCTTTATATCATCTGGTACACCCCGTACTTAACCATTGGCTCAACGACTAGTGACGATGCTTTCTTACTCCTTCAGGGTTTAAGTGACGATTTTTGGCTACAGGTCAGCCACTATGTTGAACAATCAGCGCGACTTGGCATGTACGCATTCAACCTTTTAGGTCAAGTGCCCTACCTGATCGATAATTTCTGGTTTTATCAGGCTACCAAGTTTCTCAGCATCAGTTTTGCATTTATTACCTATTACCTGCTGTTTAGAACCGTTACGGGAAGCCCTACTCTTGCAATGGTATTCGGGCTTGTCAGCTTCATCTCTTACCCACACAACTGGGATCACGACTCCATAACTTCCTATCCATTCATCTTTACTAGCCTCGCTGGCATTGTAAATTCGAGTTTGATACTCGTCTGGCGGGCATTTCCAAAATACTCGATCTTGGGTATTGGCTTGTTCGCGTTCGCGATTGTTGCTTATGAAGCATTTCCTGCGTTTATCCTCTTGATGCTAGGGTTGATTTGGACTCGGCAAGAAGCATTTGAAAAGCGCACAAACGTTAGAGGCTTGTTCTTTCGCATTCTTCCCTTTGGTCTCGTGATTTTCATCTGGGTCATTGTCTATGTCATTGCCAGGAATATCTTCCCCGCGAATTATGGCGGGACACAGATGGCGTTTTCGATCAAAGATGCCTTCGGAATATTTTTTACTTACGTCTCCTCTGCGTTTCCTACGGTCTTGTACTTTCGCGAATTCGATTTCACAGACCTGGGGCGAATGCTCATCAACCTCCCATTGGGGCATCTTCTCGTACTGGCAAGTGGTTGGGCGATCGCAACAAGCGCCATATTTAAGTGGTTCAACTACGACCATGCTCTATCAAAAAGGTTATATATCTTTTTTGGCTTGCTCATCGCAATCCCACATATGACCTTCATGATCTCATCGAAATATCAGGCGTGGTATGACGGTGGTAGCGTTTTTTACGTGATGGGCTTTTTCTCACATTTTGGTTGGACAGCACTTTTAATCATCGCAGGATGGAATCTCCTACATCGCCACAAAACCTCCAAGCACCGTAAATTTATTCAGGCAACTTTTTCGTTTCTTGTTCTGTTGTTTGTTTCCACCGCCAGTGTGTTAAGCCACCACCATCAAAGTTGGCAACAAGAATCTACCGAACGCTGGACCTCCCTGAGCTCTCTAGAAATTAGTCCTGATAAGAACTATGTCATTCACGCACCAAACTTGATTGAGCACCTAAGCATCGTCCAGCCTCCTGAGTCATACTGGCTTGAATATGCCAAAAGGAAGTGGGGAGATAACGTCAAAATCACTTTTACACTCGCTGATTTTGAACAACTGAAGGCAGCGTCGCCTGAGGCAATAGCCATTAGATTATTTAGTGCTTCATCACTACAGAGGGAGTTTGCAACACTTAGAACTTTATTCCCCGAAGCGCAATCCTATTCAGCAAGTCGAAGCCTTCCTAAAGCTTTTAAAGTCGATGAATTTAAAAACAATAGCAATGCGCTACTGCTTTCTGTGAAGGCAGAGCCAGGCTATCAATTGCTTGCGCAGGCGACCCACTTAATGATTTTCGGGGATTCGCAAGATCGTCCTCACGGCACAACGCCTCTACCCCTGTTAGATCAAACGACTAATTACGAAGTTGTCCAGGCGTTAGACTCAAACGTCATTGAGACGGCTTGGGGACGTGCCCTAATGATGCATCCGGGCAAAGATGAGCCATCACAACTACAGATACCTATTGCAGGCAAGAATGCAACTGCTTTCGCCACCGGCGTCTATCTCGGACACACTGCAGGCCATGTCGTCTTCAAAGTCAGACAGGGAGATAACGTATTATTCGAGCAACAAATCTCAGATAAAGTATTCTTACAAACACCTGACCTGCCTATCAATCCAAATTCCGACCAGACTTTACTGCTAGAAGTTGAGGCGCCAAACGGGCCGAATCTCGCGTGGTCTTACTGGGTCGAACCCACCCTATTGATCAACTCTCACCTTTAATCACTAATCGCCCAAGAATATAACTCACGGGCACGGTAACTAGCATTGCCAACACAGGCGCCAGGGCCTCTGGTGAGTTAAGCAGTTCAACAAGCAAGTAAACTGTTGTAATACTGACCACGTAGAGTAATACGTACATGACCTGGTACTGAGCTGACTTCATAAAAGACAGCTTTTCTCGAAAGACAAAAATAGAGTGAAGCGCATACGCAGAAAAAACACCAAAGACGTACGCCAGGGTATAAGCAACCAGGTACTCGAAGTACAGATTAAAAAACAGAAACATTAAATAACTAAGCAGGGTGTTAAACGCTCCCGAAGTGAGAAACCGCCCAACTTCTTTAAACCTGTCTATCATTCAACCACCGCTTTCACAGCGATCACAACGGACTCGTTGTAGATAAACCATTTACCAAAAGCCCTTGGGAATGGGTAAGAGTAGCGAGACTGACATTTGAAACCTGCAGCCTCGGCAATACCTACAAGACTTGCTTCGTCCAAAAACTCTATATGAGTTTCATCCGAAGCATAGCCCTTTTCCTGGGGACAAATTAGGACTAACTTACCTCCAGGTTTTACGAAAGGCATATACATTGATACGAGTTCTTTAGCCTGAGTAGCAGTCATGTGTTCTAGAACGTGAGAAAAAATCAGTGTCTGATAACGATCAATGTGACTAGATTTATCGGCAAAGAACTCGTCGCTGGTCATCGCGTGCAACCCTCTGTTTCGACAGATCTCTATGGAGTGGGCATTGTGATCAACGCCAAGTATGTCATTTGCGGCAAACCCAAGTACTCTTCCAATACCACATCCCACTTCTAGTCCGGGTGCATTTAGCACACGTCTAATATGCACACGATAGGGGTTTAGAGCACCTAGCATCTTCTTCCAGGGTTTATCCTGGATCACTTCTAATCTAGTCGAATAGTCTTTTGATTCAGTGGAAGGCGTCATAAAACACTAGCGAACGAATAATTTATAAAAAACCAGCTTCAAAATATTCCTACTGGTAGCGGTAACGATAAAGCAAAGGTGATCGAAATAGGAAATTTTAAACTTCTTATCAGCTCGCAGTTCGGTGACGAACCTTTTAAGTAAACTTAGCTGCTTGCTGGCTAACTTAACGCTGGCGGACTCATCACTGACGCGAAAAGCAGAAAGAGTTTTATCTATGAGAGAGACTTTACCAATCGCCAGACACTTCGCGTAGAAGTCGATATCAATCACAAAGAAGTCCTTGCCGAATCGCACCTGATGCTCTCTGAGAGGGCCGATCTTCACTAAAACCGCGTGAGGCTCCCCGATCAAGTTACCGCCTCTGCGGAGACAACTTCGAAAAAAACTCAAACCATCCTCAATGCGTGTCCTTTTAATGTTGCGCAGGCAAGTGATTTGGCTTCCCTCTGCATCCAAAACATCTCGGTTAGACGCCACCATCACAACAGACGAGTCAGAAAAACCTTGTAACTGTTCCTGGATACAATCGGGATAGAGTACATCATCATGACACAACAACTTAAAATATTCCCCTTGAGCTAGCTCAAGCGTTTTGTTCCAAGTCACGCTAGGCCCTTGATTTACGTCATTAATATGAACTCTAAGACGGCTGTCTTGAATTTCTCGCAGTATTTCTAGGGTTGTATCCTGCGAGCAGTCATCAACTACAATCACTTCTATATTCTTATGGGTCTGGGCTAACGCCGACTGTATGGTTTCTTTGAGAAAGCTCTCTGCGTTATAGGTGGGTATCCCAATACTTACCAAAGGCTCCATGAAATCTTCTTTCAGTCAAAACCTCAATGATATAGAAAGCCAATAGTTAAACCGAGAGAAAATTACGTACCTCGGCTATCTCGGCGCGGGTCCAGTGCCATCTCTGCTATCGATGAGTCGCTTTGGTGTACTACCTACAAACCCGTTTGTCTCAGTTCCTTCAAACCAACCTGCAATATCAACGATGATGTCGGTACCCTGACTTGAGAACAAACAGATATTGCCGTTGCTACCGATAGGCGCTATCACGTTGTTTGCCACGATATCTCCCGCAACGTAGTTAAGATTAGACGCAAGAGGTCGAGAAACACCACAAGGGTAAACTGTCACAAATCCAGCAGTTGAAGGTGATACAACTGTCACATTAAGCGCTGCTGCAGTAGCGCCAGCGGGCACAGCTTGAGCGGAACCAGAAACCGTCAAATTGACACCTCGAACGGGAACACTCAATTCATCAACGTTGCTGATGGGTGTTGAACGACCTCCGGTACCATCCCGTGTATCAACCAGCCGAGCCGGTGTAGCGCCAGTAAAGCTACTACTACCAAACCAACCGGCTAAATCCACGATAATGTCCGTGGGTACGCTACTGAATAAACATACTTGACCCGAATTACTCACAGGAGCCACCACCCCATTTGCAACAGTTTGACCAGCAACGTAATTCACATTAGATGCATTAGGCCTTGCAACGTCACAAGGATAAGCCGTGACAAATCCAGCGGCATCTGGATTAGTGACCGTGACATTTAGTGCCGCGGCACTGATGTTTGAAGGAATTGTTGCGCTTGCCCCTCCAGATGTCGTCACCGATAGGTTAGTGATTTGCACGGCTAGCGGTGACGCACTGGTCAGCTTGCCAATGGCCGTTCCGGTGCCGTCTCTGGAATCCACAAGCCGTTTTGGGGTTGCGCCTGTAAACGATTCACCTGCAAACCAACCGGCAACATCGACAACAATGTCGGTTTCTTGAGACGAGAAAAAACACACCTTGCCATTGCTACCAATGGGTGCAACCACGCCGTTAGGTACTACTTGACCTGAAACATAATTCACATTCGATGCAAGCGGTCGAGATACACCGCAGGGATAAACAGTGATGAAGCCAGCTGCTGAGGGTGAAACTACAGTAACGTTAAGCGAGACTGCCGTCGCCGTATTCGGTACTGTCAACGCAGCACCCGTCGGTGACGTGAGTGACGCCCCAATCACACTCAGCTGAATTTCTTTCGATGGGTCAAGCCGAATGGCGGTATTACTATCGCTGTTATCACCCACGCCATCCCCATCGGAATCTGTGGTTTCGGTGTTATCTAATGGGAACGCATCGGAAGCATCGGGGACGCCGTCTCCATCATCATCGTTATCGGCGTTGTTGCCTGTACCGTCCCCATCGGTATCCAAACTCACTACATTCGTTGGGAAGGCATCGGCAACATCTGGCACGCCATCGTTATCATCATCCGTATCCGTTGCGTCCGGGGTACCATCGCCGTCGGTATCTACATTGGCATCCGCTGCTGCCGTGAACCGTGCTACCTGATGTCGAACTATGTTTATAGATAGCGCCGCATCCGCGCCGTTGGCCTCATCGAGCCTGGAGAGACCACAAGCTAGTCCATTGCAACTGCTCAAGTTCGGATTCGAGAAAACATTAATTTCAGGAGCAGCATCAAAGCCGCCAAAATCATTAGAGTTGGCCATCACAGTAACGAACGAGTTGGTCACACCATGACCTGTGGACCAAACGAAGGTACCTCCATTCAAATCGTTCTCGTTCCGCATCTCAACGCGGGAGTGAGTAATACCTAAAACGTGACCAATTTCATGGGCGGTCACATTGTCCCGGCAATCGATATATACCGTGGCATTCGCGGAGTTCTTATTGGACCCGGCCAAGAAGTCGCCTTCATCACCAGCACCGGTCAGTGTAGCGAGACCACACAAACTGCTATTTTCCGGCAAAGGCAAGAACACCACCGCGATATCTGCTCCAGTACTTTCTTTGAGGGATCGAAGGTTTGAAAAATCACCCTGTTGTTGCCGCATCATCGTGAGTACATTCGACAGTGAAGTTGAGTCACTCAGGCTAATCGGTTGAGTCAGCACATTGCGAATCGTCACGTTGGTGCCACTGGTTGAAAATATCTGGTTAGTCACCGATAGCAATTGATCGAGCCGAGCGGTGATGCCACCTTCTGCAACCGCAGGCGCGCCGGGAGTGTAGTAGAAGATGGCGTCGATTGTGCTCGCCCCCGGAGTGCTGTTCGCATTGTTCGGGTCGGTGCCTTCGAGCAGTTCGTTAAAGTTACTGACTCCATCATTATCATCGTCTTCAAGCACCTCAATACCGGAAACATTGAACGTGCTAGAGTTAATATCCTGAGTCGTATCCACCGCCGTTTGCATGCGGATCAAGTCCTCATTTGCGTTAGAGCCTTCATCCAAAATCAAGGTAATAAAATACGTGCCGTCCCGCGGTAAATTACCCAAAGGCGCTGTGAATTCTGCATTGGCCACAGACGCACCCGGCGCCAGTGTGGTGTTTAGCGAAAGCGAGCTAATCTGAAAAAAAGACCCGTCAAAAATCGTCTGCCCCTGATGCGCCGCCAGGCTAAGCGTGATGTTCCCGGAGGTGGTCGAGTCTCTGTTAATGGCTCCGGCACGGATAGTTACGGAGGACTCTGAAATGGCTGTCACCGTACACGGGCAAACCAAATCCACTTTCACCGCGTGAGCCGGTAGCGCCACAATAGCCAATAGAAGTAAAGGAACAAGTTTTTTAATCATTAGCTTTAAATCCTATTCGCCAATCGGCGTGGGTACAGGCTTCTCGGGTATCACGAAGTCTGGAATACGGGGGTCGACATGATGGTTAAAAGCCCTGCCTGGTGCAATCCACGCAAGTTCACGATTACCTCGCAGATTATAGACACCGGCTTCAGTGCCGATGGTGGCATAGGTTGCATTTTCACCAATGGTTGCAACAAAGTCGAGCAAGGGGTTTTCATTGATTTTGCCTAAAATGGATGTGTTACCGCTACTCAGCACCTCGACGCTAGTTACAGTCACTTCAACAGGTTCTCGCAACCCTGGGATCGAAATGCGTGCACTCATGCCCTTTTGTAAATTTCGCAGGGCGTTAGAATCGAGCTTGACCAGGTGCTTTTCAGGGACATCCTCACGGATCTTTGGAGCATTTTCAGGGATCTCATCTAGCACTTGCCACAAGCCGTCAGTCGCCACATCAGCATTTTGATCGGCGTCTTCGCCATTGCCAGCAGCGCCGTGTCCGGCAGATCCCTCAATGGCTACATTATTAACAGGTAAATTACTGGAAGATAGTGAGGATTCAACAGCGGATTCTGATACCGCTGGACGCCCAACTGATTGCCACATACCGAACGCCACCAGGGCGCCCGCCAGGGCAATCACAAGAGATAAGGTCACATACCAACGCGACATGGGATTAACATAAGGTACCGGGGGTTATATTTAAACCTCGGCCTTCAACCCGGTCAACTACCACTCAGTCATTGGTAGCAGCCCCTCGTCTTAATCCATCTTCACAAATAAACGCCTTAGTTGGGTTTCGGACCTGTACCGGTTCTGGTATCCACTAGCCTTTTGGGGGTTGTTGGTATGTAGCCGTTACTCGAGTCCTGCAAAAGATAACCCGATAGATCCACCACGACATCGGCTCTAGAGGACGAATAGACACAGACTGAACCGTCTGTACCAATCGGCGCGAGGACGTTGTTCGCAATCACATCACCTGCAACATAATTGATGTTTGAAGCTAAGGGTCGCTCCACGCCACAGGGATAGACAGTTATAAAACCCGGGGCACTTGGGCTTATCGCCACGACGTTGAGCGCTGCAGCCACCGCATCCGCCGGTACGGTTTGTGTCTGGCCAGAAACCGTGACGTGAACGCCTCTTACCGGGACGATAAGTTCCTGTCCAGGACCTGGTGAGTTTGGCGTATTACGACTGTCCATCAGCCTATTGGGCGTGGTCCCTGTGAATGCGTCGCCCTGAAACCAACCAGACAGGTCGACCACCAGGTTGGTAGGTGCCGATGCATAGAAGCAAACCTTGCCACTCCATCCAGGGGCTATAACGCCATTGGGGATAACCTGCCCGGCGACGTAGTTAATATTAGACGCCAGAGGTCGACCCGCTGAACAGGGATACACGGTAATAAAACCCGGCGATTCCGGTTCCACCACGGTGACGTTCAACGCCACAGCCGTTGCACTTGCGGGGACAGTCGCCGATTGACCGAACGCGGTCAGTACAGAAAGTTCAGTCACCTTGGCACTCAAAGTCTCCCCGGTGTCTAGACTTCGATTCAAACCACCAAGACCCGTGCGAGTATCGACAATTCTTTGTGGCGTGGTGCCATTAAACGCCTCATCCACAAAATACCCGCCAATGTCGACAATAATGTCTGTTCGTGTCTGTGAATAAAAACAGACCGATCCATTTTGCCCGAGAGAGGCAATTACCCCGTTCGGGATCACAAGGCCCGCTATGTAGTTTAGGTTTGATGCAAGCGGTCGTTCTGCACCGCAGGGGTACACAGTGATAAACCCGGCCCCCTCTGGATTCACCACGGTGACATTCAGAGAAACCGCTGTGGCGGACGACGGTACCGTCAGCCCACCGCCAGAAGGCGAATTGAGACTTTGCCCAACAATCGGAAGCGCCAAAACATTTTGCGATGCAAGTTGTATTGTCGGATCCGAATTGTCACCGATGCCATCCCCATCTATATCTTGAGTCTCCGCTGCATCTTTGGGAAATGCATCCGATACATCTGGCACACCATCATTGTCGTCGTCCGAGTCCACATCATCGCCCAGGCCATCACCATCAAAGTCAGTGACAGTGGAATTCGAGCTAACCACGATTGTATAGGCACCGGTTTCAGCCGTATTCGTTGCAGAATTTGCCAGAACAGCATAGGAGCCCGCGTTTAGTTCAGCAGATATTCGCGCATCGAAACCACTGCCACTATCGTCATCCTGGGCAAGCACGGTACCGTCTGCGCTCAACAGGCGGAGAAAGGAGTCCAATGTCGATGAAGACATGGCCACACTAACGGGTCCTGATGTGGCTATTGAAAAAGTGTAACGATCGGCAAAGGATGCATCTCCATTGCCCAGGACATCGTTTACCGTGCAGTCGGTGCTAGCAAGAGAGCCACTCACTAAAGTATTTAGCGGCAAAATAGATGCTGGACACTCTGCCGCAAACGCTGAAGGCGAGATCAAAATCAGGAGTACAAAAAGCCACATAACCATGGGTATAGTGTAGTTTGATTTCACGCCGTTGTGAGAATATCTAGAGCTTCAGATCCTTTTTCAAACCTACGAGATCATCCCGACAACTACACGCTTGAGAACCGCGTACCCAACTTTACAGTTTAAGGTCGAAGCAAACGTTACCTTCCCAGACCAGGGTCAGTATTCTTGAGCTTGACTCCATCAGATTCCCCCAACTCTAGCCTGTTGATCAGTTCCTATTGAATAAAAATACAAAACGACCAATGTTGGTGATGTTATCTAAGGTCGAAAGGTAGTCGAAGTCACAAACGTTACGTCGTCGTACTTGTTCCTGTGACAGCGGCAACGAACTATCTCATCTCTAGTGCGTGAAGAAATCGATTAAAAAAAGCCCGCCAACCGGCGGGCTCACAATCAACCAACCCTGTGTGGGCAAGGCAGGTTAATCCTCGGGCAACTGGCCGCGATTATTCAATCACAATTCGCGCAGCGTTCTTCTCAACGGTGCCTTTGCCTATGCCTTTGACCGCGGTAAGTTCTTCTGCCGAGTAAAACGGTCCGAAGCTTTCCCGGTAAGCCACGATGGCCTGGGCACGGCTTAAGCCGACGCCGGTGAGGTTCTCCGCCAACGTTTCTGCTGAGGCGGTGTTGATGTTCACGTTCACTACTTCTGGCGCTGGCGCCATGGTCTGGTCATCATTAGCGAAGGCCAGATTCCCCAGGCTCAGAAGCCAGAGGGTGATTGCGGTTAAAAATAAGTTTCTTGCTTTCATGTTTTTCTCCTATAGAGGGTTTGTGCTTTCGTACAGCAAGAGAAAAATTAACCGAGTCGCGAATAGGCAGGTGTACGCCAAACGCTATGGCTGTGCAGGAAATGAACTCGTCATTAAGTAAGAAATGACTCGCCGCAGAAGTACGTGATTGACCCTGCGACGCTTTAGAAAGCGCCGAACTTACTCGCCTTCTAAGCCAAAGATCGGCGCGATCGTGCCCCAGGATTTACAACTCGGGCAATGCCAGCGCATCTTTTTGCCATCAAAGCCGCAGCTCTTGCAGCGATACGCGGGCTTATCCGCCACCAGAGCCTCGGCAAAGCTACGCAGGATGGAAAGGTTTTGCTTACTGACGCCATGGGCATGATCAATATGCATATCGATCAGTTGCGTCAGACCACGAATGGTGGGGTTTTTCTTCAAGTGATTGGCGATAAATTTGGCCACCGCCTCATCACCTTGGGTGCGGCGCAGGATTTCTGCCTGCAGCAAAACGATGGAAATGCTAGGGCACAATGCCAGACAGTCATTTAGATAGTCACTGAGTTCTTCTATGGATCTGTCACTCGCTTTGAAAGCATCTGCCAATAGTTCCAGAGATTCCGGCACATAGGTGGCGTCCTGGTCTTTGATTCGCATCAACGAAGTAATGGCTGCTTCAAAGTTTCCCTCGGCCGCTTCCAACTGGCCGAGCACCAGGGAGACGCGAGCATTACTGGCGTCGTGCCCAATCGCTTCACTAATGGCTTCACGGGCCTTGTCATTGTCCTTGTGGCGCAACAGTTCCTGGGCAATCTCACAGTAATAGTGAGAAATCGCACGCTCGTAGTGTTCGGTATCCTCACCCACTGCAAGCAACTCACCAATTTCCGCGGCCCGGTGCCATTCCTTTTCCCGCTCGTAAATCTCCACCATCAGCTTCAAACTTTCCCGGCGGATATGGCCTTGTTCTTTCGAGAGCTTAACCAACAAGTCCTCAGCACGATCTAGCAAACCAGCCAATAAATAGTCCCGGGCCAGCTCAAGCTGAACGTTTAGAATACTTTCCTGATCCAACGCTTGATGGGTAAGAATATTCTCATGGACGATTACCGCTTTTTCCAGTTCACCGCGGCGGCGCAGCAAACTACCTAAAGCCAGGTGGGTATCGAGAGTATCAGGGTTCACTTCCAGGTCTTCGATAAAGGTTGCCACCGCCCGGTCCGGCTCTTCGTTCAGGAGGTAGTTAAGACCCTGATAGTAATTGTTCGCG
This sequence comes from Pseudomonadales bacterium, assembly GCA_046290215.1. GTDB lineage: Bacteria > Pseudomonadota > Gammaproteobacteria > Pseudomonadales > Azotimanducaceae > JAHRVQ01. The sequence goes on from JBKAGC010000003.1 coordinate 22,375, forward strand.
GTGGCGGGAGACGTACTTTTACCGCGCTCGCGGCGACCTAGCCACCAGCCGATGCCGATAGCTGCCACGATCAATACATATAAAAGCCAATTTTCCACGTCAGAGTTAAATCAACAGGTCGTTTACAATTTAGTCTTGGTTAGCCGGTAATAAGTTTTACGGCTGGGTTGCAGCAAGTTTACTTTCTTCTGCGGTTTTTGCCGTATCCAGGGCGTCGTCCGCCGTATTCGGCTGGGCACTGACCTCAGCTTTGAGCTTATCCATGTCCCGCTCCGCGCGATTCACGTTCTTGTTCGCCTTGCGTGCTGCCAGTCTTAGCCGGGTGTTGGCCCAGAGGTTATACACCGCGGTGACTGCAACGCCGAGCAAAAATGCAATCAACAGCCAGTAAGACAAAGCCATTTCACCGCTGCGCCAATCAAGAAATTGCAGAGCCACCAGGTCACTATTCTGCGAACCCGCAACCAACGCGAGGAAGAACAGCACCAGTGCTATGACACGAATAAGTACGGTTTTTACGAATTTCATTAGGGCATTATAACCAACCCTGTGGGTTGAAGTTGTAATGAATTCGTTAAAGGTTGGAATAACCCCAGAGCAAGAGAGGTTTAGTGGCTTTCGCCAGGTTCGCTGTCGATGCCTGATTTTGCGGCAAGTTCAGCCTGCAGACCAAGGTTAACGCGATCCCGAAGCTCTTTGCCGGGCTTAAAATGAGGGACAAATTTGCCCGCCAGTTCGACCTTCTCCCCGGTTTTCGGGTTACGGCCAAGTCGAGCCTCGCGGTAATGGAGCGAGAAGCTGCCAAAACCGCGAATTTCGATTCGCTCACCCCCAGCCAGAGCGGTGGCCATATGATCCAGGATCATTTTGACCGCCAACTCTACATCCTTGGCTGAGAGCTGCGTTTGCACCGAAGCGATGCGTTCTATGAGTTCCGATTTAGTCATCTGCTGATTTAGTCAACTAAGTGGTGGAACGGGTTCCGGCAACTAGTCGTCGCTGGAACCGCTGTCCATTTTCTGCTTGATCAAATCACCAATGGTGGTCGGACTAACGTCAGAAGACTTCTCATTGTGCTCGCGAACTGCTTGCTCTTCGTCAGCCATATCCTTCGCTTTGATGGATACGCCAAGCGTACGGTTCTTACGGTCAACACTGATGATCTTCACTTCAACGTCATCACCCACGTTAAGCGCATTGCGTGCATCTTCAACGCGATCAACACTGATTTCAGAAGCTTTCAGGACACCATCTACTTCATCGGCCATTTCAAGAATCGCCTGCTTGGCATCCACTTCTTTGATCTTACCGGTGACGATGGTCAGCGCTCATTCACAGCCACGTAGTTAGAGAATGGATCTTCTTCTAACTGCTTGAGGCCAAGAGAAATACGCTCACGTTCGGCATCAATAGACAGGATCACGGTTTCGATCTCATCACCCTTGGTGAAGCGACGTACCGCCTGCTCACCTGGCTCGTTCCAGGAGATGTCAGACAAGTGCACCAGACCATCAATATTGCCGTCGAGGCCAATAAAGATGCCGAAGTCAGTGATCGACTTGATGTAACCCTTGATGTGGTCGCCTTTGTTGTGAAGCACAGCAAATTCTTCCCATGGATTACCCTGACACTGCTTGATACCAAGAGAAATACGACGACGTTCTTCGTCAATATCCAGCACCATCACTTCCACTTCGTCGCCAACCTGGACAACTTTGCTTGGGTGAATATTGCGGTTAGTCCAGTCCATTTCAGACACGTGAACCAGACCTTCAACGCCTTCTTCCAGCTCAGCGAAACAACCGTAATCGGTCAGGTTAGTGACGCGTGCCATGGTGCGAGTGCTTTCTGGGTAACGCTTGGTGATAGCAACCCATGGATCTTCACCCAGTTGCTTAAGACCAAGAGATACGCGGTTACGCTCACGATCAAACTTCAGTACCTTGACGTCAATCTCGTCGCCAACAGCAACGATTTCGCTTGGGTGCTTGATGCGCTTCCAGGCCATATCGGTGATGTGAAGTAGACCGTCTACGCCGCCAAGGTCAACGAACGCACCGTAATCGGTGAGGTTCTTGACGATACCTTTAACACTCTGACCTTCTTGTAGGCTTTCCAGCAGCGCTTCACGCTCGGCGCTGTTTTCTTCTTCCAGCACGCTACGACGTGATACCACAACGTTATTACGTTTCTGATCAAGCTTGATGACTTTAAATTCAAGCTCTTTACCTTCGAGGTGTTCCGTTTCACGCATTGGGCGAACGTCAACCAGTGAACCTGGCAAGAACGCGCGAACATCGCGAATTTCCACGGTGAAACCACCTTTAACGCGGCCGCTAATGGTGCCCTTAATGACATCCTGCGCCTCGTAAACCTTCTCAAGCATCTGCCAGCTTTCGGCACGCTTGGCCTTTTCACGGCTCAGGCGAGTTTCGCCAAAACCGTCGTCCACGGCATCCATTGCCACCTGGACTTCATCGCCCACTGCAACTTCCAGCTCACCGCTTTCGTTTAAAAATTGTACTCGTGGGATAACACCCTCGGACTTCAGTCCGGCGTGTACTGTGACCCATTCATTGTCGATATCAACCACGGTACCGGTGATGATCGATCCAACCTGCATATCAATGCCGGTGAGGCTTTGCTCGAACAAATCGGCAAAACTTTCCATGGTTTCTGCACCAGGTTCTGGGGTTGCTAGAGGGTTTTCTATTTCTGCTTCGCTCATGAATATTTCCTGAGATTAGAGTCCCTGGGGGACTTTATTAGCCGCCTTACCTTTACCGAAACAGGGTGCCTCGATATGACCAATGCCAGCGGGTCTAGTTACAGTTTGGACGCCGCCAGACCATTGGTGGGTAAGGCTTTGTCCGATTCTATTTCCGCATTTGAGGCGTTATTTCTCGCCCTGAATGCCACAGTTGGCAACCAGCGCGAGCACCTCAGCAAACACTTCATCAATGCCCATTTCGGTGCTATCAATGATGTGTGCATCCTCGGCAGGGATGAGCGGCGCCACCTCTCGGTTCATATCTCGCTCGTCTCTTTCCTGGATGCTCAGAAAAAGGTCGTGCAATCTAACACTAATGTCCTTTGCAATCAACTGCTTATAGCGTCTTTCTGCCCGGGCCTGGGCACTGGCGGTGAGATAAATCTTCAGGTCTGCCTGGGGGAACACCACGGTGCCCATGTCCCGGCCATCGGCAATTAGCCCCGGTGGCCTTCTAAAATTTTGCTGCAATTTGAAGATAGCTTCTCGGACTTTTGGCAGCGGTGCGACTTTGGAAGCGTCAGAACCCGCCTGATCGGTGCGTAGATCCAGGGTCACATCATCGTTATCGAGGAAAATATGGATGGGTTCTTCCACATCATCTGTGGTGCGAAACTCCACAGGCATGGTGCTTGCCATTTCGGCAAGTTGATCTTCAGCATCAAAAGATAGCCCAGCACGGCGTGCAGACAAGCCAATTAATCGATACAAAGCACCGCTATCCAGAATATGGAAGCCGAGACGCTCTGCCAGCATATGGGTTATGGCGCCTTTGCCAGAACCACTGGGGCCATCAATTGCGATTACAGGTACGGCCATTACGCTTCTCCTTCTGGCTTGGTTCGGCGCAGAAGCACCTGGGTGAAGTGATCCCGGGCTGCTTTTGAGCGTTCCAGGCGCGCCAGCAGATCCTCGCGGTCGCCTTGCTCAATGGTTTCCCTTAAGGCCGCCAGATCCTCGCTAAATTCATCCAGTATCTGCAACAGAGCCGATCGGTTCGATAAAAAAATGTCACCCCACATGGTGGGGTCCGAGGCAGCAATCCGGGAAAAGTCCCGCAGGCCGCCAGCGGCATATTCAAAAATCTCGAGACTATTACCCTGGGACGACAAGGTGTCGATCAAGGAAAATGCCAATAGATGAGGCAAGTGGCTAGTCTGGCCAAGAACACGATCATGATGCTCAACACTCATGGTACTTACTTCAGCGCCCAGGCTTTGCCAAAGGCTTTGCACTTGCTGTATTGCGCCGGCATGGGTGTTCTCAAGCGGCGTAAGCAACACCCGATGTTGCCGAAACAGGTCAGGATTGGCCGCCATAACCCCGTGCTGTTCGGAACCGGCAATGGGATGACCAGCAACAAAATGCTCCGGCACTGTCCCATAGACGTTTCTTAAGGCATCAAGGATAGGCTGTTTAACACTGCCAACATCTGTCAGCACTCCGTGAAAGTCTTCAGGGATTTCCGCGAGAACCTGTTCCACCGCCAGCACTGGCACGGCCAGCACAACAATGTCCGCATTTGCTACCGCCTCGGCCACGGAACTTGCTGCGTCATCAATCACACCCAGTTCCAGGCCCTTCGCGACACTGGCTGGGAACTTGTCAAATGCCACGATGCGGTTTCCCTGCTGACGCAGGCCCGCAGCCATAGAGCCGCCAATCAAACCCAGCCCGAGTATGGCAATCTGCATAGTCATGCGGCGCCGAGCACTTCCCTTAAGGCATCCACAAAGCGGGCGTTTTCTTCTGGGAGACCCACTGTCACTCGCAGATGATTGGGCATTTGATACCCGGCGATCGGCCGAACAATCACACCTTTGTGGAGCAAAGCCTCATAAATTGGCGCGGCATCTCGAGCAAAATCGATGCTGATAAAGTTGCCCACGGAGGGAATATAACCAAGACCCATCTGATCACAGGCATCGGTGAGGAACTTCAAACCCTCGTTGTTTAGCGCCACGGATTTTTCCACATGGGCCTGATCATCGAGGGCAATTTCCGCCGCTGCTAAGGATAAGGAGTTGACGTTAAAAGGTTGCCTGACGCGATTCATCAAGTCGGCAATATCAGGATGACTCACGGCAAAGCCCATACGCAACGCCGCTAAACCATAAGCTTTCGAGAAGGTTCGGGTAACCACCACATTAGGGTAGCGCTTAAATATCTCAATGCCATTTGGGTAATCCGGTTCAGCCACATAATCAAAATAGGCCTCGTCTAACACCACAATCACATCACTACGCAGTTGCTCTAAAAAAGTTTCTAGTTCTTGTCGTCTAACCCAGGTGCCCGTTGGATTATTCGGGTTAGCAATAAACACGATTCGAGTTTTGTCAGTGACGGCAGCCAGCGTTGCGGTGAGATCCTGAGCGTAGTTTTGCGCGGGGATTTCAATCAACTCTGCGCCGGTCACTTTGGTAGCAAGAGGATAAACAACAAAGGAGTGCTGCGAGCAAATTGCCTGTAATCCAGGGCGTAAAAACACTCTCGCCAGCAACTCAAGCACATCGTTAGAGCCATTACCAATGGTTAAATTCGCTGGCTCAACACCCAAAAACTCACTCAACTTTTCTTTAATGACATAAGCACTGCCGTCAGGGTAACGGGCCAATTCTGAGAAGGTTTGTTGCAAACCAGCGGCGACTTTTGGGCTTGGGCCAAGGGGGTTTTCATTACTGGCGAGCTTGATAATGTCGCTTAAGCCAAGTTCCCGTTGCAGTTCTTCTACCGGTTTACCCGGTTGATAAGGGTGCAAGCCGCGAATTTCGGCGGTAGTCATGTCCAGGTAATTTACGGTCATAAGTGCCACTCTGCTGGTGCCGCTGGTCTCCAGCGGTTCAAAAAATTAGTTGCTCAATGCGCGGGGGTAACTGCCAAGCAATTTAACTTCCAGGGCATCGGCATCTATCTCACCCAACACGGTGCGGATCACTTCATCATCACGGTGACCTTCAAAGTCGATAAAGAAAACATATGACCACATACCAGTTTTCGACGGTCTAGTTTCAATTGAGGTCAGCATCACGCTATGGCGATGAAATGGTTCCAACACCCGGTACAAGGCACCAGGTTGGTTATGGGTCGACACCATAATGGAAGTTTTATCATTACCGCTGGGGCCAATGTCTTCGCGACCTACCACAATAAACCGGGTGGTGTTATCCAGTTGGTCTTCAATTTTTTTATGGAGAATTTTTAGCCCGTAGGTTTCAGCTGCGATTTCGCCAGCAATGGCCGCAGCGCCTGGCTCTTGTTGCGCAATACGCGCCGCCTCGGCGTTACTGCTGGCGGTCAGCCTTGGTATCTTCGGAAAGTGCCCGTCTAACCAACGTCGGCACTGACCGAGCGTTTGCTGATGGCTATAGATTTTTTCAATCCGGTCTTCTTCAAGATCGTTCGAAGTCATTAAATGATGGTGAATTCTCAGTTCTACCTCGCCGCAAATCTTAAGGGGTGTTTGCAGGAAGTTATCCAGGGTATGGCTCACCACACCTTCAGAGGAATTTTCCACCGGGATTACCCCATAGTGACAATTTTCCGATGCTACTTCGCGAAACACATCATCCAGAGTCACCTTCGGCATTCCCACCACTGCATGACCGAACTGCTTCAGGGTGGCAAGCTGGGTAAATGTGCCTTCTGGACCGAGGTAGGCCACTTTTAAAGGTTCTTCCAGGGCTAAACAGGCCACATGATTTGGGTATCCTGCTGAACCTTTTCATTACTCAGTGGCCCGGGGTTCTTTGCGGCGATATTGCGCAGCACCTGAGCTTCCCGTTCAGGGCGATAATAAACCGGGGCTTCATCGCCGCTAGCAGCGGCTTGTTTCACCTCTGCAACCCTGAGGGCACACTCGGCGCGACGATTTATGAGCGCAAGTATATCCTGGTCTATTTGATCAATCTGGTCGCGCAGCTTACCCAATTCCGCTGCTTCTGAATTGTCGCCCTGCTCCGTCACGGCTAATCCTCAGCCGGTGTTTCCGGTCCGGCGCCAGCGTCGGCTGCCGTATCGCCTGCCGATTCATCAGGTTGCTCTTCTGGTTGCTCTTCTGGTTGCTCTTCTGGTTGCTCTTCTGGTTCTTCGACACGGGCCAGACCCACCAGACTTTCCCCTTCCACGAGGTTAATCAGTCGTACACCCTGGGTATTACGGCCCTGGACAGACACTTCATCACCCCGGGTTCGAACTAGCGTGCCCTGGTCACTAATCAAAATCACCTCGTCACCGGGCATCAGTTGGATTGCGCCAACCATTTCGCCGTTTCGGTCGCCAAGCTTCATGCCAATCACACCCTGACCACCGCGGCCAATGACCGAATAGTCTTCGAGTCGGCTGCGTTTACCATAACCATTTTCACTGGCGATCAGCAGTTCACCTTGCTCGTTAGGAATAATCAGGGAAATAACCCGCTGTTTCGGACCAAGCTTAATGCCTCGTACGCCACGGGCCGTACGCCCCATGGCACGGACGTCTGATTCCTTAAAGCGAATCACTTTACCGCCACTACCAAACAGCATCACATCAGAACCACCATCGGTGATGGCTGCGCCGATCAAGGTATTGTCATCTTCTAACTCAATGGCGATCAAACCACTGGTGCGCTGCCGCGAGAAATCCATCAACGGGGTCTTTTTCACCGTACCATTGGCGGTTGCCATAAACACAAACTTGTCATCAGTGTAACCATCCACAGGTAACATCGCGGTGATTCGCTCATCCTCTTCAAGCGGCAAAATATTCACCATAGGCCGGCCGCGCGCTGCCCGGCTCGCCACAGGAATTTGGAACACCCGCAGCCAATAGACCTTGCCGCGGTTGGTGAAACACAAGATCGTGTCGTGAGTATTGGCCACCAGCAGCCGCTCGATAAAGTCTTCATCTTTCACCGAACTGGCAGAACGACCACGTCCGCCGCGGCGCTGGGCCTGGTAATCCGTCACCGGCTGGGTCTTGGCATAACCAGAATGGGATAAGGTCACCACCATATCCTGCTCGGTGATCAAATCTTCCATGGTGAGATCTTCTTGCGTGCCAACGATTTCCGTCAAACGCTCATCACCGTATTCATCGCGAATTGCGGTTAATTCTTCAGTAATAATTTCTAGCAAGCGCACTGGGCTTTGCAGAATCTCGAGCAACCCAGAAATGGTCTCGATGATCTCTCTATACTCTTCAAGCAGGCGATCTTGTTCCAAACCGGTGAGACGGTTCAGGCGCATATCCAAAATGGCCTGGGCTTGCTCTGGAGACAGGAAGTACTCGCCGTTCGCCTTTAAGCCGTACTGTTCTGGCAAGTCTTCTGGTTTCGCCGCTTCAGGACCGGCGCGTTCAAGCATCTGCTGAACGCTCTCGGAGCGCCAACTGGTGGCAACTAATTTTTCTTTCGCCTCATTGGCGTTGGCTGAGTTCTTAATCAGTTCAATGACCGGGTCGATATTCGACAGCGCTACTGCCAGACCTTCAAGCACATGACCACGAGCACGGGCCCGGCGGAGCAAAAACACAGTACGACGTGTAACCACTTCGCGGCGGTGCAATATAAAAGCTTCTAACACCTCTTTTAAGTTGAGGATTTTCGGCTCACCCTCCACCAGGGCAACAATATTGATACCAAAGACACTTTGCAGTTGAGTCTGGGCGTACAAGTTGTTCAATACCACCTCACCCACTTCACCACGCTTTAGCTCAATGACAATGCGGGTGTCAGCAGCAGATTCGTCACGCAGCTCGCTAATGCCTTCGATTTTCTTTTCTTTTACCAGTTCAGCGATCTTCTCAATCAAACGGGCGCGATTTAGCTGGTAAGGAATTTCTTTAATGATGATGGTGTCTTTGTTGGTCTTTTCATCGGACTCGATATCGCATCTGGCACGCACCTGAATGCGGCCACGACCGGTGCGATAAGCCTGCACAATGCCGCCGCGACCATTGATGATGGCGCCAGTTGGGAAGTCTGGCCCCTGGATATGCTCCATCAGGCCATCCACATCCAACTCAGGATTCTCAATCAGCGCAAGGCATGCATTTACCACCTCAGTGAGGTTGTGGGGTGGAATATTGGTGGCCATACCTACAGCAATACCACTAGAACCGTTGACTAACAGGTTGGGCACTTTGGACGGCAGCACTTCCGGCATTTGCAGCGTGCCATCGTAGTTATCAACAAAATCGACGGTTTCTTTGTCCAGATCCGCGAGCAGTTCGTGGGCGATCTTCGCCATGCGAACCTCGGTGTAACGCATTGCCGCCGCGCCATCGCCGTCTAGAGAGCCGAAGTTACCCTGACCATCAACCAACGGGTAACGCATGTTAAAAGGCTGCGCCATGCGCACGATGGTGTCATAAGCCGCGTTATCACCGTGGGGGTGATACTTACCGATCACATCACCAACAATACGCGCAGACTTCATATAACCGCGGTTGTAGGCGTTGTTTAGCTCATTCATGGCAAACAAAGCGCGTCGGTGCACGGGCTTTAACCCATCCCGGACGTCTGGTAACGCTCGACCCACGATGACACTCATGGCGTAGTCCAGATAGGACTGCTTTAGTTCATCTTCAATGTTTACTGTGGTGATATCTGGCTCAAAATCCGACATGAATTAGCGTCAGCTTCCTACAATTTGATTGGCAATTTGTTTGATCTTTTTGTTTGCTTTTTGCTGGTTTCACTGCGTGGTCTTTAGTCACGGCGACACAATTTTGGGATGACCTCAGGGGCTCATCCAAATGCCCGTCCCAGCGACTAAAACCACACCGAAAAAGCGGCTCACACAAGCGCTAAATCATACCATGTAGTGAGCCTTAAAGCGCGTTTTTTGGGCCGCAAAAACGCAATCTTCAGAGGCCGCAAACCACGCCACAAGGTTACTTCTCCGGCGGTTCAGTTCATAATTCGGCCATGAGTGAAAAACAACGAATTTTAAGCCCGAAATGGCTCATTCCCGTGGTGCCTGAGGACAATGTCTTAACCGGGCACAGCCTGGTCATCAGCGGCAGCTTGATTACCGACCTATGTCCGCGCCAGGACGCGCTCTCGCGCTATCCAGACGCCATTGAAACTGTGCTTGCAAACCATGCCCTGATTCCAGGCTTAATCAATGTTCACGGTCACGCGGCAATGACCTTGATGCGGGGCTATGCCGACGACAAGGCACTGATGGATTGGCTGAATAACTATATCTGGCCAGCGGAAAACCAGTTTGTCAGCGAAACGTTTGTCTACGACGGCACGACTCTCGCCATCGCTGAAATGATTCGCAGCGGCACCACCACCGCCATCGATAGTTACTTCTTTCCTAACGCCTCGGCACAGGCCTATATTGACCAGGGCTTTCGCGCCCAGGTATCCATGCCGGTGATTCAATTTCCCACCGCCTGGGCCAGCTCTGAACAAGAACATCTCGACAAAGCCATGCAGGTTCATGAGGATCTCAAAGATCAACCACTGATCACCACGGCTCTGGCCCCACATGCGCCCTATACCGTGACTGACGAGGCATTCGCAAAGATTGTTGAGCTTTCTGCCGAACATCAAATGCCAATTCATTTGCATCTCCATGAAACCGCCACGGAAGTCAATGACGCCTTAGAAGCCTCTGGTGAGCGACCTATTGCAAGGATGCATCGCCTGGGAGTGATCAACCCTGCCCTGCAAGCCGTACATATGACGCAACTCATTGAAGACGAGCTCGCGCTGTTAGCAGCCAATCAGGTAAGCATTGCCCATTGCCCGGACTCCAATCTGAAATTGGGCAGTGGCGTTTGCCCGGTACCTGATTTGATGGCCCATGGGATCAATGTCGCTGTGGGCACTGACGGCGTTGCCAGTAACAACAATTTGGATATGTCGGCAGAATTGCGCAGTGCTGCCCTACTCGCGAAAGGTCTAAGCGGAGATCCTACCAGGGTTTCCGCCGAACAAGCGCTGGCCATGGGCACCATTAATGGCGCGAGGCTTTTAGGTCTGGAAGACAAACTCGGCAGTTTGGAAATTGGTAAACTGGCAGACGTGGTCGCCATCGATCTTAGTGACCCACTCGCCCAGCCGGTGCATCATCCGATCTCACAAATTGTCTACAGCACCAGCGGCGCTGAGGTCAGCCACGTTTGGATCCACGGTGAAGCAAAGCTTATTGACAAGGGGTTTGTGGATCTAGACATTGAAACTGTGCTGGCCCGTGCCGATACCTGGCGCCAACAGATGGAGAACACAAGTGACTGAAGCCAAGCCAAGCAGCAACCCGAACATCGATGCCAGCGAAATTAACAAGTTCGACGAGTTGGCGCGGAAGTGGTGGGATCCAGAAAGTGAATTTAAACCGCTGCACGACATTAATCCCCTGCGCGTGGACTACATCGCCCAGCGCGTGGCACTGAAAGGCGCCCGGGTGTTAGATTTTGGCTGCGGCGGTGGCATCCTAACAGAAGCATTGGCCCGCGCTGGCGCTAACATCACCGGCATCGATATGGCGCCGAAACCTCTGGAGGTGGCCAAGCTACATCGACACGAGTCGGAGTTAGACATCGACTACCAACTCACCACCATTGAAGAGTATGCAGAGCTTCATCCCGGGGAATTTGATGTGGTGACCTGTCTTGAAGTGTTAGAGCACGTGCCCAGCCCAGATTCCGTTATTGCCGCTTGCAAAGCATTACTCAAACCCACTGGGCATTTGTTTCTCTCCACCATCAATCGCAATCCAAAAGCTTATGCCTTGATGATTGTTGGCGCCGAGTATGTGCTCAATATGCTGCCTCGCGGCACCCATGATTATGCCAAATTCATCAAGCCCTCAGAACTGGCACGTGATTTACGGCACCATGATTTTCAACTTGAAGACGTCACCGGCATGGTCTTTAACCCCATTACCAAAAAGTACTCTTTAAGCCGCGACACAGACGTTAACTATCTCGTCCATGCCAGCAGATAATCAGCCGGAACCTACCCGGCCAACTCAGCCTACCGGCTCTGCTAACGCCCAGGTGTTTTCCGCTAACAGCAACTTCACCCTATTGTTACTGTTGGCGCTGGATCTAATTGGGCTGGTATTGATCTTTAATCTGAACCACTGGTTAATTACTGATGCGGTGGCGAGCAATCTGCTCATGACCTGGAAGCTCAGCCTGATCCTGGCCTTGAGTTTCCTCTACTACTACTTAATGGACCTGTACACGTTCGACTCGCCCTATGGCCAACTAGGCATGCTGGAGCGCTCATTTATTGCCACTCTTCTAACCGGCATGAGCGTGGCACTGCTGGTGTATTTAATCGGCCCCAGTTTTATTGGCGGCTTTGTTGGCCGGGGCGTTCTGGTGACGTCGTTAATGATGTTCTGGCTGTGGGCGCTGGCTTTCCGTTATCTCGCTAACCTGTGGTTTGTAAATCAGCGCAACCAGATTTATTGGCTGGTGATTGTTGATCAGGATCCAGAGCAATTTCTCAATGATTTTCGCGCTGAATACAGCAGTGAATCGTTATTGCTTCTCACTGAGACCGGCAGCTCTTCTGCGCAACTGGAACCAGCACTTAACGCCAACACGCAGATTGCGGGCAGCTGGCAGGACCTTGAAGTCGTCTTAGGGCAACACGCGGTTTCTGGCATCGTCATTACTTCCATCGAACAAGTGCCAGAACAACTTGTTAATCAATTGATGTCCATACGCATTGGCGGCACACGGATTTATCGCTTAAGCGATTTTTATGAGCGGTATTTGTCGCGAGTGCCGGTTCACCACCTGAGTCAGCAGTGGCTTACCACTGCCCACGGTTTTGAGTTGATTCACAACCGCATTGGTTTGCGCTTCAAGCGCTATATTGACGTCCTAATTGCGTTGGTTGGCGGCGTGCTGTTATTACCCCTGATGCTTGCCACAGGACTGCTCATTGCCTTCACCAGCGGTCGCCCGATCTTTTACAAACAACTGCGCAGTGGCGAGGATAACCAGCCGTTTTACTGCTATAAGTTCCGCACCATGCGCGTGGATGCTGAACAGGCCGGCGCCCAGTATGCCAGCAAAGATGATCCCCGCCTGATTACCGCGGGTAAGTGGTTACGTAAATATCGTTTAGATGAACTACCGCAACTGTGGAACGTCTTGCGGGGTGATATGAGCTTTATCGGCCCGAGACCAGAAAGGCCTGAATTTATCGCGCACCTGGAACAACAGATCCCCTATTACAATCTGCGCCACACGGTGAAACCGGGAGTCACGGGCTGGGCCCAGGTCATGTACGGCTACGGTGACACCGATGACGATGCTGCGCAAAAACTCCAATACGACTTGTTTTACATCAAAAACTATTCATTGCTGTTAGATGTGTCGATCTTACTGAAATCCATCAAAGTCATACTGTTTGGAACTGGACGCTAATGCCTGACCCCAATCTCGAAAACAAAACCATCCTGGTCACTGGTGCTGGTAGCGGCATTGGCCGGGTGGCTGCCACGACCCTGGCGCAACACGGCGCTACTGTGATCTTGCTGGGTCGCACCTCAGCGAACTTAGAGTCTCTATATGATGAGATTGTGGCTGCCAACTGCCCTGAACCAGGCATCGCCGTGCTCGACCTGGCCACCCAGGACATTGCCGAATTGCAGCAGCTTGGCGATGTCATACTTGAGCAGTATGGAAAGCTCGATGGCCTGTTACACAACGCCTCTATACTTGGCGACCGGGTCCCGGTGGAACATTACGATGTAAATCTCTGGGCCAAGGTCATGCAGGTGAACTTCAATAATGTTTGTTACCTGACCCGGGTGTTACTCCCGCTACTGCGTCAGGCTCCCGCCGCAAGAGCGGTTTTTACCAGTTCCAGCGTCGGCGCTACGCCGCGAGCCTACTGGGGTGCTTACGCGGTTTCAAAATACGCCATGGAAGGCTACGCCAAACTATTGGCTGAGGAGTTAGACAACACCTCGGAAATCAAAGTAAATATTTTGAATCCAGGCGCGACCCGAACTGGGATGCGCGCTAAGGCCTACCCCAATGAAGATCCCAACACTCTAATAGAACCCGGGGCACTCATGCCGCTGTACCTTCACCTTTTGAGCGATGCCTGCAGTGACAATGGCGCCACCTTCGATCGTTCCTGGCTTGGCTTGTAACCCCTCCAACTATGGTCCCCGTGACCAGTATCGCTGGAGGACAAGATCTGCCTCCCAGCAACACAGGCGGCAGACATTTGCCTGTCAATGTCGCCAATTCCTTGACGGCCGCTTAAACAAACCTGTTGAGGCGCATTCAAAATTTTGTCACTCAAAAAGCTAAGTGATTGAAATCATTAGAAGAAGGTCTTGAAATCAGGACAAAATTTAACGTTGGCACGAATCTAGCTAAAGACTTGTCACGATCCAATGTTACCAGGAAAGACTGATGCCTACGGGAACCACTGTCGATTTCAATGACGCCAAGGTAGTGTTCAGCTCAACAGATCAAGTCGGCTTACAAGAGTCCGATCTACGCTGGCGCTTAATGCAAGCCTTGCAGACCAGCCTTGAGATGGAAGTATTGCTGAACATTTTCTTCGATCAAGTACAGTCAACGGTGGCTTTTGACGGCTTTAGTTACAAACTTGACCTGCTAGACGTGGAGATCAATGTGGGCAAGCAATCGCTGCACTCTTGTAGCTATCGCTTGATTACCCAACAGGATTATCTTGGCGAGTTGACCTTTTACCGTTCAAGCCGCTTCCCAGAACGGGACCTTGCGGTACTTGAGGGTTTGCTGAACATTATCGTCTTTCCACTACGCAATGCCATTCGTTATCGCAACGCGGTCTCTGCAGCTTTAGCCGACCCGTTAACGGGTGCCGGTAATCGTATTGCGCTCTCGAACACCTTGCAGCGAGAAATTGAGCTAGCCAAACGTTACGATCAGTCTATGGCTGTACTTATGTTGGACGTGGACCATTTAACCTTTATTAATAACAGCTTTGGTCATAGCTGCGGCGATAAGGTCCTACGGCAGCTAGTACAAACACTGCGCGCGGAAATTCGCGGCTCGGATGTGATCTTTCGCCATGGCGGCGAGGAATTTGTTGTCTTGTTAACCAACACCAACCAGACATCGGCGTTAGAAGTGGCAGAAAGAATTCGCAATCAAATCAACCAAACCAAACTTGAATACCGCGGTGAAACATTAAATGTTTCTGCCTCTATAGGTGTGTCCATGCTCCATCCGGACGATACCGTGGCAAGGATTCTAGAACGAGCCAGTTTTGCCATGTACAACGCAAAAAGTGAGGGGCGCGATCAGGTTAAGGTTTGCTACGAGTCGGCAGTAACGAACTAATCGCGAGGCCGTTCATTTGGCCGTGGCATACCAGCCATCTCGTATAAGATCTTGATGTCTTTTGCTTTGAGGTCAGTGTACTGGCCTGCCTTCACGCCAGATGGAATAAAAAAAGCTCCGTAGCGAACTCGCTTCAAACGACTCACGGTATAACCCTGGGACTCCCAGAGGCGGCGCACCTCGCGGTTACGACCTTCCATCACCACCACGTAATACCATTGGTTAGCGCCATCTTCATCCCGGCCTTTTTGGATATCCGTAAAACGGGCAATGCCGTCTTCAAGTAACACACCTTCTTTCATCGCCTCAAGATGTTCATCCGTCACATGTCCGAGAACCCGGCAAGCATATTCCCGGTCAATCTCTGTGGCGGGGTGCATGAGCTTATTGGCGAGGGCGCCATCAGTGGTGAACAACATGAGTCCAGTGGTCATATAATCGAGTCGACCAACGGCCACCCAGCGCTGGTTTTTTAACTTTGGCAAGCGGGAGAACACGGTTTGCCGGCCCTCTGGATCATCCCGGGTACAAATCTCTCCGGCAGGTTTGTTGTATAGCAAATAGCGGTGTTTGAGTTTTTTCTGGGTCAGCGGCTTGCCATCAACAAAAATGCGATCTTCATCCGTCACCCGATCACCCAGGGTCGCGATCTGATGATTCACTTTTACGCGACCTTCACTGATCCACTTCTCCATGGCACGGCGACTACCCAGACCAAGATTGGCCAGGACTTTTTGCAGCTTTTCACCTTCAGGCATTTATTCTGGCTTCCGGTTATCCTCATCAGATGCCGCATCTTCATCAGCGGTATCTTCTGGGATCTCTGGGTTTTCCTGGCTCTCAAGGGGGCTGTTATCAACAGCGTTATCGGATTCAGCGGCGGCGTCCTGGTTAATGTTGCTGGCTGTTTCAGAGCTTTCAGATTCAGAGCTTTCAGATTCAGAGCTTTCAGATTCAGAGCTTTCAGAATCAACTTCTTCGGTCTCTGTCTCTGTCTCTGTCTCTGTCTCTGGCACAGCCTCGC
Organism: Pseudomonadales bacterium; assembly: GCA_046290215.1. Classification (GTDB taxonomy): domain Bacteria; phylum Pseudomonadota; class Gammaproteobacteria; order Pseudomonadales; family Azotimanducaceae; genus JAHRVQ01. The sequence goes on from JBKAGC010000003.1 coordinate 38,469, forward strand.
CTGAAACAGCAGCGGAATCTAACGCTGCTTCGTCGTCCTCATCATCCAGGAAATCATCGTCTTCTTCAGGGGTTCTGAAGAGATTCTTAATGTTCTCGGAAATTTCGTTAACTTTGTCGGTCACATCATCTAACGCTTCATCATCCGCAGAAGTATCCACCACTTCCTGATCGCCATCTTCCAGCGTCAAGGTGCGCGGCTCGATGAGTTCACCTTCAAGATCCAACTCGGCATTCACCTTGTCCAGGTCTTTAATTTCCGACAGCGTGGGTAACTCGTCAAGACTGGTTAAGTTGAAGTAATCAAGGAACGTTTTGGTGGTGGCATAAATAGATGGTCGGCCAGGTACATCGCGATGACCCACCACCCGAATCCACTCCCGCTCAAGCAAGGTACGAATAATATTGGTACTAACAGAAACACCACGAATCTCTTCAATATCACCGCGAGTAATGGGCTGCTTGTAAGCAATCAGCGCCAACGTTTCTAATAGGGCGCGAGTATAACGCGGCGGCTTCTCTTCCCAGAGGCGACCAATCCAATCGCCATATTCTGCCCGGACCTGGAAGCGATAGCCGCTGGCCACTTCTTTAAACTCAAAACCACGTCCTTCGCAGTTAGCCTGAATCTCGCTGATGGCCTCACGCACCTGGGCTCGGCTCGGCTCCTGCTCTGGAAACAACTGGATAATATGATCTATAGACAGCGGCTTATCTGCTGCCAGCACGGCACCTTCGATAATTTGCGCGAGATTAGGTATTTCTACCGGAGCGCGATTTTCAGCTTCGGCTTCTGGTTCTGAATCGGTGTCTTCTGATGATTCAGAATCACTTGCAGCCTCAGCAGTATCGGCCGTTGCTGGTTCTGACTCTGGTGACTCTGATGTTGTCAGTTCTGATAGTTCGCCTTCGTCATCATTAGCCTCAGCACTTTGTTCTGTCTCGGCTTCTTCAGCGCCGGCGCTATCTTCAGCCACAGCGTTTTCATCAGCCACAGCGTTTTCATCAGCCACGGCGCTTTCATCAGCCACGGCGTCGTCTTCCTCCATGGCGTTTTCTGCAGAAGCGACACTTTGTTCCACAGCGGTGCCATCGCTAACCTCAGCACTCTCAGCAATGCCAGCATCCTGATCAGCAGCATCGCTGGTGTTCTCTGGTTGCTCAGCCTCCTGCGCCTCGACAGTTTCGTTCTCGTCTGTCTCGACTGCTTCGTTAGGCTTGTTAGGGTCGTTCTCGTTCATAGTTATATCTGTTCTGGTTCAGTGGCGTTGTCATCGACACTGCGAGTTTTTACATGAATCGGTGCACAGGCCTCTGTTTGCACGATATCTAATAGTGATTCTTTGATGAGCTCCATCATCGCCAAAAACGTCACCACCACACCTGCCTTGCCTTCCTCCGGGTCAAACAAAGAAATAAAGGGGATAAATTGATCACCGGCAGCCTGAACTCGCTCCAAAATGCTCGACATGCGTTCGCGCGTTGAAAGGGGCTCTAGCTCAATCCGGTGGCTGGTGAATGTATCAGCACGCTTCAGCACCTTGGCCAGGACGATGAGCATCTCCTGCAATTGTACATCTGGCAATGGCTTTTCTTTTTCAATCTTCGGCACTTCGGCCGCACCCACCCAATAGTCCCGGTCCCGGCGCGGCATCTCGTCAATATCCATGGCGGCTTGCTTGAAGCGCTCATATTCCTGAAGGCGTCGGATCAATTCAGCACGAGGATCTTCCTCGTCATCTTCATCTTCCTCATGCCGTGGTAACAACATTCGGGATTTGATTTCGGCCAGTACCGCGGCCATGACCAGATATTCCGCCGCCAGCTCGAGCTGCATGTTTTTCATCAAATCGATGTAATCCATGTATTGGCGGGTGATCTCTGCCACTTTGATATCGAGAATATCAAGGTTTTGCCGCTTGATGAGGTAAAGCAACAAATCCAACGGACCTTCAAACGCATCCAGAAACACTTCCAGAGCATCCGGCGGGATATACAAATCCAGCGGCAGCTGGGTCATGGGCTGCCCTTCGACGATGGCGAACGGCATCTCACCCTGAGCAGTTTGCTCCCCGGTCGCTTCCGCCGCGGCTTGCCCGGCGTCAAGCTGATCGTTGGCTTCCGGCGTATCCTGCTCTGTTTCGATGTCCGACATAGTGTTCCTAGCGGTAATTAAGACCCATGGCCTGGCGCACGTCTTCCAGGGTGGATTTAGCAATAGTTCTGGCCTTCTCGCAGCCTTCCGCCACAATCGACTTCACCAGATCTGGGTTATCTTCATACTGCTCGGCGCGTTCCTTCATAGGTTGCTGCTCTTCCAGCACCGCATCAATCAGCGGTTTCTTGCAATCAATACAACCAATGCCAGCGCTAGTACAACCCTCACGAACCCACTGCTTGCGCTCGTCGTCTGAGTAAACCTCATGGAGCTGGAACACCGGGCACTTATCCGGGTTACCCGGGTCTGTACGGCGCACTCTGGCAGGGTCCGTGGTCATCGTTTTGATTTTCTTTGCCACGCTGTCGGTGTCTTCACGCAGTGAAATGGTGTTGTTGTAAGACTTGGACATTTTTGCGCCGTCCAGGCCTGGCATCACAGACGCATCCGTAAGCAACACCTGGGGCTCTGGCAAAATCACCTTGCCGCCACCTTCCAGGTAACCAAACAAGCGATCACGATCGCCCAGGGAAATATTCTGATTTTCCTGCAACATGGCCTGGGCCTTTTCCAGGGACTCATGATTACCCTGCTCTAAAAACTCTTTGCGCAATTCTCGATACATCCGCCCGCCTTTCCGGCCAAGCTTGCGAATGGCGTCTTCTGCCATTTCTGCAAAGCCCAGATCGCGCCCAAAAACATGATTAAAGCGCCGCGCCACTTCCCGGGTTAACTCCACGTGAGGAATCTGATCAGCACCCACAGGCACATGCCCGGCTTTGTAGATCAGGATGTCGGCACTTTGCAGCAAGGGATAGCCGAGAAAGCCATAAGTGGATAGATCCCGCTCGTTCAGCTTGGTTTGCTGGTCCTTATAGGTGGGCACTCGTTCTAACCAACCAATCGGCGTAATCATCGATAGCAGCAAGTGCAGCTCCGCATGTTCCGGCACCCTGGACTGAATGAACATGGAGGCCGAGCCAGGATTGACCCCAGCGGCCAGCCAGTCAATGACCATGGCCCAGACGTTATCCTCGATGACTGAAGGATCTTCATAGTGGGTGGTCAAGGCGTGCCAATCGGCGATGAAAAACATGCACTCATACTCGTGCTGCAGCTTCAGCCAATTTTTAAGAACACCGTGATAATGTCCGAGATGCAATTGACCCGTAGGCCGCATGCCAGATAAGACGCGCTTTTGCGCTTCAAGCAAACTCAATGTGATACCTGATTAGGAGTGGGGGTGACTTTCAACGTGATTTTTTAGCCCGGAATTATAACCCAAATACCGCCAAATCACCGCAGCCTTCCCGGACAATTTCGGGGATTTGCTCCTCTAAATTCACCACGGTGGTGCTCTCAAGGCCGCCAAAGCCGCCGTCGATAATCAGGTCTACTTGATGTTCCAGCATTTCGCGTATTTCGCCGGGGTCCGTTAACGGATATTGGTCCCCCGGGAGGATCAAGGTTGTGGTCATCATGGGCTCACCGAGCTGATCTAACAAATCGATACAAATGTTGTTTGCTGGCACGCGCAAACCGATGGTCTTGCGTTTCGGGTGCACCAGCCGCCGCGGTACCTCCCGTGTGGCCTGGAGAATAAAAGTATAAGGCCCTGGAGTAGCCGCTTTAATGAGGCGATAAGCGCTGTTATTGACCTTGGCGTACACACCAAGATCAGAGAGATCACGGCAAATCAGGGTGAAATTATGCTTACTATCCAAGCGCCGGATCGCACAGATCTTTTCCAGAGCGCGTTTATCACCAATATGACAGCCCAAGGCGTAGGCGGAGTCCGTTGGATAAGCAATCACCCCACCCTGGCGAATGATATCCACAGCCTGATGAATCAGGCGGACCTGGGGGTTATCTGGATGAATGCGAAAGTACTGGCTCATGCCCCATTGTAGGGCAACTCATCCGTCGCTGTTAGCCCCGATTCAACAAATCCATTATTATCGCCCAGCGGTCAGTGCTCCTCGCCAGATAAATCAAGCGAGCACGAGCTTAAGGAACATGGAACACCATGAAACAGTTTGCTGAATTTTTACCGATTGCCGTATTTGCCGGCGTCTACTTTTATACCCGGGATATTTTTCTCAGCACCGCTGTATTAATCCTCGCCACCAGCATGCAAATCGCCTTTGAATATGGCCGCACGCGCACCGTGAGCAAGCAAAATTTATTCGTCCTCGCTAGCGTCGTGGTACTGGGCGGCATGACCCTCGCATTTCGTGACGAGGTCTTCATTCAATGGAAGCCCACCCTGGTAAACTGGACCTTCTCGGCGGTATTGCTGGGTGCTATGTATATCGCAAAAATCAATTTACTCGAGAAGCTGCTGGGGTCACAACTGCACTTACCGAGCCACGTCTGGCGCAATCTTGCTCTGGGTTGGAGTCTAGGCTTTTTTACCGCGGGAGTGCTCAATCTGGTGGTGGCCTTCAACTTTGATATGGATTTTTGGGTCTCCTACAAACTGGTAGGTGGTTTTGCCCTGACCCTGTTCTACATGGTGGTGACGGTCACTTATCTTGTGAAGGGTGGATATCTCGAAGAAGCCGAGGCCAAGTCTGAAGAGGCTGCCTCTAATCAGGAATCTTAAGCTTATGTTGTATGCAATTGTCACAACGGACGTGGCTAATAGCCTGCCTTTACGAAAGACCGCCCGCCCTGCTCATCTTGCACGGCTCGAACAACTCAAAGAGCAGGGACGATTGATCCTCGCTGGACCGAATCCGGCCATTGATAGCAATGATCCCGGTGACGCGGGTTTTACTGGTAGCCTGATTGTTGCCGAGTTTGAGTCCTTGCAAGCCGCTGAAACCTGGGCGGCGGAAGACCCCTATTGCACAGAGGGGGTCACAGCATCTGTTAGCGTTAAACCCTTCAAACACGTCCTACCGTAACCATTATGTTTGTTTCACGAATCATCATTGCAAGTTTGCTGTTAATGTCACTGGTCGCGTCAAGTCTGGCCAGCGCGGATACCGTTTATATCCGGGATGTTATTTATGTGCCATTGCGCGGCGGTCAGTCCAACGAACACCGCATCCTGCATCAGGGTATACGCAGCGGCACCGTGTTAGAAAGACTGGAAACCAACGAGGACACTGGGTTTTCCCGGGTCCGCACTTCATCTGGCCTCGAGGGTTGGATTCAAAATCAATATCTCGTCACAGAACCCATTGCCCGTGATCGCCTTGAAGCCATGCAAGAGCGTCTAGAGCAACTGGAAGCGGACTACAACCAGGCAAACTCGCGGCTCGGCGAAGAGCAATCCACCAGCGCTGAAAATTTACAGCAGATCGCGGCCCTGGAACAGGACAAGGCAGCTCTAAACGAAGAGTTAAGCCGTATCACCGAACTGGCAGCCGACGTGATCAATATTGACGCTCGCAACTCGCAACTTGAACAGGAAGTACGTGACCTGAATCAACAAATTGATGACCTCACGGTGGCCAACGCCAGCTTACAAGATGAAACCAACCAGACCTGGTACATGATTGGAGCAGCGACCATTCTGGCCGGTTTGTTGCTCGGCATGTGGTTTGGGCGCAGTTTGTTTGGGCGCCGTGATAGTGGCTGGAGCTAACTGAATACTAATGACTAAACTGAGTGTAAACCTGAACAAGGTAGCCCTGATTCGCAACTCCCGGGACACCACCATCCCAAGTGTGGTGGAAGCTGCCAAAACGGTCATTGCCGCCGGCGCCGAGGGTATTACCGTCCACCCGAGGCCAGACCAGCGCCATATTCGCCCCAGCGATGTTTATGACCTGGCAGAACTTCTAGCGCAACCTGAATATCAGGACATCGAATTTAATATTGAAGGTAACCCCTACGCAGGGCCAGAAACCAATGGCTACCCCGGTTTTATGGCACTGGTTGCGGCAGTTAAACCAGATCAGGCAACCCTGGTGCCCGATGATCCTAACCAACTGACCTCTGACCATGGGTGGGATTTAAGCGGCGAGTCTAATGAACTCAAGCAAATCATTGATACCTTAAAAGAGCAGCAGATTCGGGTTAGCTTGTTTATGGATCCCGATGACCAGCAGATTACACTGGCTGCGCGCCTTGGCACCGATCGCATCGAGTATTACACCGGTCCCTATGCAGAGGCTTATCCCGACTATGCTGAGATCCTCGCGCCTTTTGTTGCCAATGCCCGCCACGCCAGTTATCACGGCCTCGGCATCAACGCTGGCCACGACTTAAACCTTGATAACCTCGAGGTGTTTTGTCGAGAAGTACCCGGTGTGGCTGAAGTTTCCATTGGTCACGCCATTGTCACTGATGCTCTGTGGCTGGGACTTGATGAAACCATTCGGCAATACCGGGCAATTCTAGACCGTCTCAAACCATAAGCCGCACTAGCCAGATAACGGCAAGTTTGGCCTGAGACGCAACAATGCGTATTATTTGCGCTTTTGAAAATCCAAGTAGTAGTTAACCCATTTATGAATCCCACCATCATTCGTCTTACCATTAGCTTGATCGCCGCGATCGCCGTTTTCTTTGCCTTACAGTTCACACACCTGGCCGGTCCTCAGGCCGACATTGCCAGTATCGTCACGATCTTCCTCGGCGTCGCCGCCGCTGTATTTTTAAGCCCCGGCGGTAATGCTAGCGAAGTCGAAGACAGTAGCGAAGAAACCGGTACTGTGAAGTGGTTCAACGTCAAGAAAGGCTATGGCTTTATTACCCGGGATTCTGGTGAAGATATTTTTGTTCACTACCGAAACATCAATGGCTCTGGTCGACGGGCGATCTCCGATGGTCAGCGCGTCAAGTTCATCGTTGTAGATGGTGATAAAGGGCTCCAGGCTGACGAAGTAGAAGCCATCTAGGAAGGAATTGTATGCACCAGATCATTTTTGTTGGTGCCCCGGATAGTGTCGCGAACATGGAGCCGGACGAGAATCCGGCCAACGAGTTTCCATGCATGTCGAGCCAGCAGTTTCATCGAGATGCCAGGTCCCAGCTCTATGCATTAGCCCAGGGCGTGTTTCTCGATGAAGCCTATGAGTTAGAGATTCTCGACCAGACCCTGACGGATGACGGCCCCTATATCTATCGGCTCGATCCGCGCACCCAGGAAACCCTGGCACATCTAGAGGAAGATGCCATCGAAGTACTCGCCAGATCATGGCTTGAGTGCGAGGAAATCGAGCAGCTCGACCTATCGGAGAATGACCTTCACGAATTTTTGTTTCAGTACGTGCACTTTTGCCAAACTGCCAGCAATGATGACCTCGGCGTTTACATTTACTCCGACGATTAACGGGCCAGCCATATGAAGAAGCAACGCGTGGTGTACTCAACCGATCAGGGGCAGCTATGCCCGGGCTGTCGACACCCCATTAAAGCCTGCGTCTGCAAAGATCAATCACGGTCACCCAGCAGCGACGGCATCGTTCGTCTTGAGCGGCAATCAAAAGGTCGCAATGGCAAGCCGGTAGTGATTATCAAAGGTTTACCCCTCAATGATGCAGAGCTAAAAAAGCTCGCCAAAGAACTAAAAGCCAAATGTGGTGTTGGCGGTAGCATTGAAGACGGTAATATTTTGATTCAGGGCGATAAGCGGGAAATCTTGTTACCCTTGCTGGAGAAGAAAGGCTACAAGGTCAAAATCAGTGGCGGTTAATACCCTAATTTCTGTAACAAAGGCGGCCTCGCTTACAGGCGCGGCATTTGTTGATTGTCGCTTTGATCTGGCTGATACCGAGGCGGGTGAAACAGCGTATCAGCAATCACATATACCGGGTGCTCAGTATGCCCATCTAGACCGCGACTTAAGTAGCACGGTAGTACCCGGTAAAACCGGTCGTCATCCATTACCAGAGCAAGCAGCCTTTGCGGCAACAGTGCGTCGTTTTGGTATCCGTCCACAACAACCAGTGATTGCTTATGATGCGGGTAACGGTGCTCATGCAGCACGGCTCTGGTGGTTATTACGGCATGTAGGACACGAGGCT
>JBKAGC010000004.1:0-43297 GCA_046290215.1 Pseudomonadales bacterium
GCCACGAATGCCCCAACTCAAACCGTGCAGTAAGACAAACATGATGAGGCCCAACTGGCCATCCACATAAATAATGGATAACAAGCCCGCGCAGTGACACCACATGCAAATCATCGACACGATACGCTTGTTGAAGTGATCACCGAGAAAGCCGCCAAGAAGCATCCCCAACATTTGCATCCCAGTCATCCAGCTAAATATGAGTGACGCGGTAATCAGGTCAAGTTTTAAACCATTGGTCAGATGGGGAATAAGGTGCATCAAGATGGATGACACTGACAGCAAGCTCATGGCGTGACCAATCGAGATCAACCAAAAAGAGCGAGTTGCCACGGCCTCGCGCCAGGTGAAGCTGAGATCAGGCGCAGGCACAGGTTCGCCGTCGCCATCGTCTTCTGTTGCGACCTCTGGACCAGGTTGCTTTGGCGGCGCTAGCACCGCAAAGGCTAGTGGCACCGCAAGCACCACAAGTACGCCTGCCGAGACCAGTGCCATGGTACGCCAGCTCAAGATATCAATACCAAAAGCGATCAACGGCACGCATAAGCCACCAATGGGAAAACCAAGTTGCGTGAGCGCGATCGCCTTGGAACGATGCTTATCAAACCAACTGACAATGGCCACCGTTAGAGTTGCCCAACCACCCAGGCTCGAACCCACGGCAATCATTGCAACCGCAACAAAAAAGCCGGTGACGGTTTCAATAAAACTAAATAACACGAGGCCAGCACCAAAGGTCGCAATACCCAATAACAGGACAAACCGCGGACCATATTTATCTGCCATCCAACCCTGAATCGGACCGAGCAGGCCACTTTCTAAACGAATCATGGCAAAGGCACCGGCCAAAACCGTCATCGACCAACCGAAGTCTTGCTGCAGCTTAATGGTGTAGACACCGTAGGAGTTCATCCACAGCACCGAGGCCAGCCATTGGATGGTGAAGCAGGCCACGACAATCAACCAGCCATAGAAAATCTTTCGCTCACCGACGGTCAGCGTGCCTTGATGGTAGCTTATGGTTTGTTGCATAACGGCCCTACATTAACCCATAGGGTACATATGCTCTTTGGAAACCTGGTTGATTTTCTTCATGGCGTCATCGGGAATCACATAGTCCGCCGCCGCAAAAATATCATCACACTGTTCTGGTGTGGTCGCGCCCACGATGGTGGAGGCTACAAAATCATGTTGTTTGCTCCAGGCGACCGCAAGGGTCGTCACGGAAATGCCGAGTTCCTGGGCAATGGCCATAAATGCCTCGGTGGACGCGATGGATTTAGGATTAATAAATCGCCGCGCCATGGCTTGTTGTCGCTCACCGGCCTCAAGATACTTGGTAAATCTTGCCCCGGCGGGTTTGGCGTCATTCTGGTACTTACCGCTTAGGACACCGCCAGCAATGGGCGAGTAAGGAATGAGGGATACCTGCTCTTGCCGACACACTTGTGCCAGTTCGTCTTCAAAGCGGCGATTGTTTAATGAGAAGTTATTTTGAATCGTCTCATAACGCGCCAGACCGTGCATTTCTGACACGCCCAACGACTTGGTTAAGCCCCAACTGGTTTCATTACTGCAACCGATCACTCTGACTTTGCCCGCTTGAACCAGATCATCTAGCGCAGAGAGCATTTCAAGGTAACCCGTGCCGTGATCCGGCCAGTGGGTCTGATAAAGGTCAATATAATCTGTTTGCAGCTTTTGTAAGCTTGCCTCCACAGCCCGAATAATATTGTGTCGATCAAGGGCTGTCTTACCATCACGCACCGCGGCCTTAATCCAGCCGTGACTCGGTCCGGACACTTTAGTGGCAATAATCACCGAATCCCGGGATTTAGTTTTTAGCCAACGGCCCACAATCTCCTCAGTGAGACCAGCATAGCTGGGATCGGGCGGCACAGGATAATTTTCTGCGGTATCAAAGAAGTCGATGCCAGCATCAAACGATCGATCGAGAATTTCAAAAGCCGTCTTTTCATCTGCCGATGAACCGAACGTCATCGTCCCCATGCAGATGTCAGAAACGACAATACCGCTTTTGCCCAGTCTATTCGTCTTCATACTACCTATCGCCCAATCAACAATCAGCGAACGACTGTAATCAAATGCGCTGCATCGGTAAAGCGCGTCGCCAAAACGGTTCTCAATTTAGGCGGGTAACGCGTCCTGCAACTTTGCTACGGCCCGCCGGCGTGCCGGCATCTTGCTTGAGTTTGAGATACTCACTTAATGCCACCAACTCCCTTAATCCGGTATCCCGGCGGTTTGTGGCCGAGGTAAAACCTTTGAAGCCGTCACCACCATCCATCAAGAAAGCAGACGCAACCACTTCATAGCGCTCGGTCATCGTAACTGGCTCACCGTTCAAGCGCATATTGCTAATGCGCTCACCAATTGGCCTGGCTGCATCCCATGTATAGGTAAAGCCTCGGGACGTTTGTAAGGGGAAGAAATCGCCATTGCCCGGCCACTGTTGTTCAAGAATGCGTTTGATATCCGCTCCGCTTAATGAGGCAATTTGCAACGTGCCTTTAAAAGGATGCACCGCGGCAATCTGATTGTAGGTTACTGGTTGATTCAAATCCGAAACCAGCAAATCAGAACGAATGCCATCGTAGTTCATGAGCGCAATTTGCGCCCCCAGATATCGAGTACCGGCGAGTTGGGCATCGGCAACCAGATTACCCATGGTGCATTCACCTGCTGGCGTGGTCACCAATGTGACGGCGGTTGCGCCAATTCGGGCAATGGGCCTGTTCAAGGTTTCTGAAGTTTTCAGTACCAGGTCTGCTTCAAACATGGCAATTTCAGGATCAGGCGTGTAACGCTGTGGATCCACCATAATATTTTTTGCGCTCACGCCGAGCACTTCATCATCAGCATTCATGCTCACCTGAAGATGAGTCACCAGATGACCGTAGTGATGGCCTTGTGTCACCAACAAGTCGCCCACCTGACAAATATAAGCTTCATGGGTATGCCCCGTAATCAACACATCCACTGCGGGGTCCAGGCGGTTGGCAATATCCACAATAGGACCAACCAGGTTGTCGCAATCATTGGCAGAGGCATGACCAAAACCGCCTTCATGAATCACTGCAACCACTACATCCACATCTTGCGCCAGAACTTCTGGCAGCACTGCATTGATCGCGTCTGCCTCATCGGTGGTCTCTAAACCCGCATGGGATGCGATTGGGATCAGATTACTTAACTCTGAAACCAAAGCACCGACAAAGGCAACCCGAACGCCCTGGGTTTGCTTAATCGCATAAGGCGGCACGGCCGTTGTGCCCTTATCGGTATCGATTAGGTTTGCCGCCACATAATCGTATTCAGAGCCATCAAAGGTGGTTTGATACTGGCAGGCTTTATCCGGACGAGGTGACTCGCAGCCTCCTTCTATCTGACGATACAACTCCGCTTTACCTTCATCCAATTCGTGATTACCTAGACTGGTGAGATCAAGCCCCAGCATATTCAATGCCACGATGGAGGGTTCGTCGGCGTACATGGCGGAGATCGGCGGCGACGCTCCCACCAGATCACCAGCCGCAACAAACAGCAAATTGGGATGTTGCGCGCGCAATTCACGCATCAAGCCACTTAACGCTGCCACACCACCGGCAGGAACGGTGATGGTCTCACCGGGATTGTCCGGATCCATATAGGTATAAGGACTCGGCTGGATATAACCATGGAAGTCGTTGAGCGCCACAATATGCACGACCTTGTTGTCTTCTACTGGTTGATTAGTACAGCCAGCACCAGCCAACAGGCAGCTAAACAGAAAAACAGTTCGCGCTATTAACTTCGAAGTTTCCACAGTACTTGTCACCAATCTTCGCCTTTTCCTAAAACGCGAGCCTAACAGTTTTCGGGTTGCGTCGCCCGTTTTAGCCCATTGGGGGAGACCGTCGTTGGATGCTTCTGTAAAGGCAACATGGCTTAGCGATTAAAGAAGTTGAGGGCCCTAGAGCAAGCTAACGCGGGTTACGTTTGGGTTGCCGAGCCCTACCCCTTCGATTCAGCCAACACCCTGGGATATCTGGCTGCCAGTAACGACGAACGTGTGCCACCGTCACCGCTTAAAGTATTTGTTAGAGAAAACTTAGCCTTTTACCCAGAAGTGACTCATACCGCGAAAACTGGGAATCGCATGGTATTCATGTCCTTTGTCACTGAGTTTTAGATTGGGATACTTCTCAATTAATCCCAGAATTGCTTCCTGGGCCTCAAGCCTTGCCAGGTGGGCACCAAGACATAAGTGACGGCCACCGCCAAATGACTGGTGATGGGTATCTGCTCGTTCAATATCAAACTGGTTAGGATTTGGATAAACGTTAGGGTCGCGATTAGCTGCCGCGAGCGACGTGTTTAAGGACTCACCTTTTACCACCGGGCAGCCTTTGACTGTGAGATCTCGATTGGCGATGCGTCCGGAGTTTACTACCGGTGAATCAAATCGAAGCATTTCTTCCACGGCGTTTTTGATTAGCTCCGGATTGTCTCGTAGCTTTTGCCACTGTTCTGGGTTTTCTAGCAACGCTTTGACGCCGTTACCAATTAAGTCTGTGGTGGTGACATTACCGGCAATCAACAGCAAGTTGGCCTGGGTAATCATTTCTTGCAAAGTAAGCTTCTCGCCATCTTCCTCGGCGCGAATCATGTCCGATAACAAATCGTCACCCAGTTGGCTGCGGCGCCGTTTAATTTCCTCGGCAAAAAAACTGTCCAGCTTTTCATTGGCTTCATCTCGAGCTTTGGCTTGCTCTTCTGTGGGAAACGGATTAAATGAGGCAACCACGGAAGTATCCGACCAGCGTTTGAAATCTCCATGCATACTGGGGTCAATACCGAGTAACTCAGCAATAACCACCGTAGGCACCGGGCCAGCAAAATCAGCGATCAAATCAAACTCATCCGTTTCGATCTCGCTGAGGATTCTTTGCACCACTTCCTTTGTTCTGGAGCGCCAGCGTTCCACTGCCCTGGGTAAATGGCGCTCACCAGCGATCGCAATCGGCGGTGGTCTGGCTCATCCATTAACAACATGGAAGGCTCATCGTCTTCTGTCATATTGCGGCCAAGAAACTCACGGGTAAAGGTACCAGGGTTGGCTTTGCGCGGATCGCTCCACATTTCACCGTCTCGCAATAATGACTTCACATCGTCATGATCCGTGAAAATCAGGCGCCCCAGCTCTTTATCTTCAAACACCGGTGCTTCTGCGCGCATACGTGCCAGAATGGGATAAGGATCTTGCTTAAAGGCCTCATCTAGCGGTGTTAAGGCAATGCCCGTTGGTAGCGGTTCGTCGGCCATCTTTGTCCCCCCTCGTTTGCTTCACTTTAGCAGCATTGTCTGCGGCGAATACACAACTAAAACAATCTTCATTGCGTTCTAGCCTGTAGATATAGGGATTACCGTGAACCCCATTGCAACACCTGATCGCCGCACGCGGCTCAAACTCGCTGATGATATGCGCTAGAGTGTGACCATGCTTCATTTTCACCACGGCAAAGTATATGTCTGATACCAAACCTTCTGATCTCCTCGCGGCGAATCCAGACCGCGCAAAAGTGGCCCTGCAAAGCGGCGATTTACCTGACCCGCAAAGCACACCATTGGACGCCCTGGACGTTAGTGATTCCAGGCTCTATCAACAAGATGCCTGGCGGCCTTATTTTGCAAGACTGCGCAAGGAAGACCCCGTGCACTACACAGCGGAAAGTCCCTTCGGCCCTTATTGGTCGATCACTAAATTCCAGGACATCATGCATGTAGAGAGCCGCCACGATATCTTTTCGTCCTACCCCACCATTGCCATTGGCGACAGCCCCGATGGCCAATATATTGAAAACTTTATTTCCATGGACCCGCCAAAACACGACCAACAACGTATGGCCGTGGCAGGTGCAGTGGCACCGAAAAATCTGGCTTTGTTAGAAAGTCAGATTCGCGCCCACGCTTGTGAAATTCTCGACAGCATTCCCGCTGACGGTGTGGAGTTTGACTGGGTTGACCAGGTTTCTATCGAGCTAACCACCCGCATGTTAGCAACGCTGTTTGACTTCCCATTCGAAGAGCGGCGCAAACTGACCTACTGGTCGGATATTTCCATCGGCTCTCCAGAAACCACCGGTATGGATGACGGGCCAAGTCAGGAAGAAGTCATGACCGGGCTAAATGATATGGCTGCTTCTTTTATGGCGCTCTGGGCCGAGCGTGCAGCGGCGGACCCTGCGGGTCGGTCGGACCTCATCACCATGCTCGCTCACGGTGAAAACACCAGGAATATGATTAACAACCCGCTAGAGTTTCTGGGCAACATTATGCTGCTCATTGTCGGTGGCAACGACACTACACGCAACTCAATCACCGGCGGTGTGCTGGGCTTAAACCAGTTTCCAGATCAGTACAACAAACTGCGCGCCAATCCGGCTCTAATCCCAAACATGGTCTCAGAAATTGTCCGCTGGCAAACCCCTGTATTGCACATGCGCAGGTCTTTAACCGCGGATTACGAGTATCAAGGCAAACAGATGAAAGCCGGTGATAAAGTGGTGCTCTGGTATATCTCAGGCAATCGCGATGAGAGCGTCCATGAGAATCCTGATCAACTGATCATTGACCGTCCCAACGCTCGCCATCATGTGTCGTTTGGTTTTGGCGTGCATCGGTGTATGGGCAACCGTCTGGCAGAAATGCAACTGCGTATTATCTGGGAAGAAATCATGAACCGCTTCGAAGACATTAAAGTCACCGGCCCTGAGACGCGCCTCAAGTCAAACTTTATTCGCGGTATTCGCAGTTTACCCGTGACAGTGAAACGCAAATAACATTAATCCGCCTGGGCAGTGACAGGTTCACCGCCCCAGGTGTATTGCACCGGTTCATAACCACGCTCGCGGAACAAGTTGAGCAAACCTCGCTCACCGCCAAAGTGCGCAGTACCCACCATGACCACTTCATCACCTTCCGCCTCAAGTAACGGCTTGAGTTTCTCCATCCAGAGTTCGTTGCGTGTATCCAAAATGCCCGTTGCTACATGAGCGAAGGCCGGTTCGGCGACAAGATCTTCGACGGTTTGTAAATAAACTCGCTCGGCGTCACCCAGCATCCATTGCCGCACGAGTACCTCAATGCCTGGCGCTACATCATCAAGCTGCAAAATCGTGTCGACCAACAATCTCACTTGCAGTTCCGGAGACAGTGAAAATAGCGCCTGCAATGCTTCAACTGTCGTTTCCAATTCGCCAATAGGTTTACCCTCCACGCTGGCCTGACGAGCATAGTGAGTCTCGATACCACTAGCCAGGGAGTAACCCATAGCAGCCGTTTTTAACTGGGTGACCTGCAGCGCGTTGACCACAGGTTTTGCGGTATACAGTGATTCCATGGGTATACCTTGTGTTTTCAAGTAACGCTTAATCAGCTTACGGGTCTTTCTATCGTACAGCGGCTTCTGCTGCTTCGGGTCGGCGTTCATCATTTCCGCTGCAGCAGTCTGTCGTGCCGGATCCGTCTGCAGGATAGGGTTTATCTCAAACACAATGCTATCAGCCTCGGCAAAGAAAACATCGAACACTTTTGGCATTGGAAACAAAGTGGGCTTTAACACGTGTACAGTGCCAAGAAGATACATATCGCCATTTGGCCCGTCGATCTTCCACGCCATCGCTGGCGTATCGTCGTTAACGCCCTGCCGGAGTATCGCACCCGGCATCAGGATTTGTTCACCTAGCACCAGCACTTCGCACTCGCCGCTAAGGTCATGTTGTTTAAGGGTGTTTTGACACTGTTGGATGGCCAAACCGCCCGCACCGATTTCTGAGCGGGCTTCATAACCCAGGCCTATCACAAACTCACCATTGTCAGCGGTGGCAAACGCTAGCGCTTTGTTGCCGCGGGCCTTTTGGTAGGTTTTAAGCAGTGGCGCAAAGCTGTCCCGAGTTTCCTTATCAAACTCAAGTTGTAGGGTACTGGCCAGGTCATCAAGAGTCACCTCGGCAAACAGTGGTGACATCCAGGCAATCAAAAATGCGAGTAAGGTTACCTTTAACACGCGCATGTCCAAGTCTCGTGGCTTTCTACTCAAGCTACCACTATTGACTAAGGCGCGCTACCTGCCTCTCGTAAGCTTCCATGGTTTGTTTCAGTCTGGCACTTAATTGCGGCATCAGTTCAATTAGAGCAGGAATGTCATTGCCGCGGCTGGCCTCTTCAAGGTTCGCCATGTGGCCGGAAAAGTCCGCCGCGCCAAAACTTGCCGCGCTACTTTTCAAGGTATGGGCCTCTTTCGCCAGCGTTGCTAAATCACGATCCACCCAGGCAGCATTGATGGCGTGAACCCGGCTATCCATTTCCTTTTCAAAAAGCGCATTAGCTGCAGCGAAGTTTGCTTTACCAATGTTATCGATCAGCGCTGCAAGCACTTTCTCATCCACTAACGTGTCCATCTCAGCTAATTCTGTTGATGCTTCTAACTCACCAGAACGGGCTACAAGGTAACGCGACATACAACGAATTAGCTCCGCTTTGTTGATTGGTTTATGTACCAGCTCTTGCATACCCGCTGCCTGGTACTGGGCCAGTAAGTGATCACCCACATGCGCCGTTAAGGCAATAATGGGCACATCATAACCACTGGCTCTAATTTCACGACTGGCTGTTTCGCCGTCCATAACTGGCATCGTGATGTCCATCAAGATCAGATCAAAGTCACTGGTTGACACCAGGCTCACAGCCTCAGCGCCATCACTGGCAGTCCGTACATTCAATCCCATGCGTTCTAACATCAGGCTTCCCACAAACAGATTCGCTTGATTGTCATCAACCAACAGCACGTTACCGCGAAATAGCTGTGCTAGATTTGTTTCTTCTGTATCCGCTGGTGGTTCGCCAATCCTGTCGAGCTCCAAATCCAGGACAAATCTCGAGCCTTCTCCTTGCACGGAACTGTAAGTTAACTTGCCCCCGAGAAGCTCAGTGATGCGCTTGCAGATATTCAGCCCTAAACCCGTGTTGGCGTCCCCCATGCCGGATTTATCAGCAGAGCTCCAGAAGGCATCAAAAATCCGCGCTTCGTCTTCTCGCGCAATGCCCTGGCCGCTATCTTCGACGATGAAGATAAACTGCTCGCGTTCAGCATCAAGATAGGCAGAGGTGACGTTAATGTTGACAAAACCTTCATCGGTGAACTTCACCGCGTTGCTAACCAAATTGATCAAAATCTGCCGAATCTTCGTTCCATCGCCGCGCACCCAACGAGGTACGTCAGGATCGATACGAATATTCAGCGGCAGGTCTTTGGCTCTGGCTTTGGCGTGGAGAATATCGCCAATGGAATTTACAGTTTCGTGCAGGTCAAATTCCTCTTCCTCCGGTTCCAAAATGCCTGACTCTAACTTGGAGAAATCTAAGACATAATTGATCACCGTCATCAAATTGTTTGCTGAGGTGTAAGCCACGTTAAGCAAGTCTTGTTGCTCACGCTCTGATGTGGTGTCGCGATTCAGGGTCAATGCGGTAATAATGCCATTTAGCGGTGTACGCATTTCATGACTCATCACAGCAAAGAAGTCCGATTGAATGCTACGCGCCTTTTCTGCCCCCTCTTTGGCCTGCCGGAGTTGCGCATTCACGGCCTCGAGATCCTTGAACATGGCCTTTTGCGTCGCTTCATAGAAGGCCGCATCCATTTGCGGGTCATGCCTGGGAAACTCACTTAAGCCCAAATTGGCTTCGGGGTTATGTTCCGTAATCCAGGATAGCCAGGGCGATCCAACAAACATTAGGTAGTCGTCAGAGCTAGCGTCACAAATGATTTGACCACGCAACGCAAAGTCTTGATCCGCGGATATGAGTAAAATGAGAGAATCCAGATTGCCTTTTAACTCGGCAAAGCCTTTTACACCTTGCGGGCGATGAACACTAAACACCTCATCAAACTGCGCTCCCGGCACAGCTTTTCTGCAGCGCAGCTGTAAAGCTGGACTCACTTCACTAAGCTTCATTCTCTGATCGAGTACAAACGTCATCGTGAATAAGCGCTGCATCTCCGACCAACTCACGGACGGCGTCATCTAGGAACAACCTCTAACTTGATGAGTGCCTGCACGCCAGGATTTTTGTTAACCACGTTAACTGCATGAATTGTGATCTGAACGTCAAACCGATCTTGCATGCCTTTAATTAAACCAATCACAAACGGTACCATGCCGTTACGGCTACTGCGGTATTCCAGCGTTGCTTCTGAATCATTGACGCGTTGTAAATGAAAAGACGGCGGCACATAACCCACAAAAGTCGTACTGATTCTGTCATGCAAGGCATTCAAGTTATCCAAAAAATCAAATAATGAACTGCCCGCGGCCTGAAGCAGCATGTCATAACTCTGTGGCGCGAACTCTTTGAGCCAGAACTGCCCGAACAACTCCAGGCAATCATCTATAGGCGCGTTAAGTACCTCAGACACCGACTGCACCAGAGCGAAAGTCACTTCATCATCATAACTGCGGGTTGAAAAGAAACTTTCATCAGACACGCTGGCAATCTTCAATACCTCTGACCATTTTTCAGCACCATAATTTTCAACAATCATTTGCTGTAAAGCAGTGTGAATCAGACCGTACATTGGCGGCTCCTAACTCGCATCCTTCCAGGACTGCATCTTTCGATAGATGGTAGAAGGCGCCACTTCGAGCATACCGGCGGCACGATTCACATTGCCATCACAGGCCTCGATCGCAAACTCGATGGCGCGCTTTTCAGTTTGCCAGAGGGGCTCAACCCTGATGTCGAGCGTCTCTGGTTCTGTCGCGCCAGGTAGCTCAACAGCCAGGGGGACTGTGTTAGTAAACAATTGCGCTGGTAACATGGATTGATGGACGGTCTCGCCATCGTTCAAAACCACGATATTTTGGATCGTGTTTTGCAGCTCTCGGACGTTACCTGGCCACTCATGTTGTTTGAGGATGCGTTCTACTTCCGGACTAAAGGCAACGAACTGTTTTCCTTCTTTGGCCGCTAATTCTCTTAAGAAAGTATTTGCCAGCAACATGACGTCGTCATCCCGTTCCCGCAAAGGTGGCATTTGTAACGGCACCACGTGCAATCGGTAATACAAATCCTCCCTGAAGCGACCTTCCCGAACCTCCTGCAATGGAGGCTTATTGGTTGCACAAACAAAACGCACATCCACACGCTCTACGGTGTTGCTGCCAACTCGCTGGAACTCGCCACTTTGCAGGAATCGCAGCAGTTTCTTTTGCAGCTCAAGATCCATTTCGCAAACTTCATCGAGAAACAAGGTACCACCGTCGGCAATACTCGCCGCACCATCCCGAGAAGAGGTTGCGCCTGTAAATGCGCCTTTTACGTGACCAAACAGTTCACTCTCCATCAACTCGGAGGGGATCGCACCGCAGTTAATCGCATGGAAAGTCTTGCCAGCACGTTTACTCTTTTCGTGAATTGCGCGCGCGGCAAGCTCTTTGCCGGTACCGCTCTCGCCGACAATAAACGCTGTGGCATCACTTACCGCCACCGAGTCAATGATTCGATACACTCCTTGCATGGCCAGAGATTGGCCAACGAAATCCACATAGCGATCACGCTCAAATTCGCTGTACGTGCTAACCTTTTTCGCCAAATTGCGATGTTCTACCGCATTGGCAACCGTCACCTGGAGTCGATTAGCATCAAACGGCTTGGTTAAAAAGTCGAAGGCACCCATACGAATCGCGGTACCCGCCATGTCCACAGACCCATGAGCCGTCATCACAATGACATCGCAACCAAGGCCGTCATGAATTACCTGACGCAGCAGATCCATACCATTGCCATCGGGCAATTCAATATCCAGGAGCAGGAGATCCGGCACAGTATCCTTGAGGTAATTTTCGGCATCGGCAAGGCTTGCCACATGCCTGACCTCCACATCGATACCGTTCAAATACCCCATGTAGATCGCCGCTAGTGAGAGGCTATCTTCTACCATTAGTAAGCTAGTTTTGCGCGTCATGGCTTGCTCTTAATCAATATCCGTTGAATTAATTCTTATTTTGCAACTGGCGGGCCAACTTTGCCCCACACTCACGAATTACTTTTTTATTGTTTTATATCAATAACATACAAAGCCCAATCACTAAACATGGCGAACCAGACTTGCAGAAGGTGACAAATTAGATTGAAAACTCAGGTCGGAAGTTGCGCATTTTTAGCAATTTGCGACACGTCTCGACCACCCGCTTCGACCCCTCGATTGAGCAGGCTAGCGTAGGCCAGGGACAGTGAGCCGGTGGTAATGCCTTGTGCGTAGCCAAGGCCAGCAATCAACGGCAGGTTTAACGTCTGCGCGGTAATCAGCACCAAAAGAGCAAACAAAATTGGATCATGTTGACCGGTGGCGGAACGCACCGCCAAATTGGCTCGCCATAAACTGACGAAAATGATGGCATGCATACTGAGATACAAACCAAGCCCCAACACCCCATACTTAAAGGCAATACCAACCAGACCGATGTCCGACGGACTAAACTTCTTGCCAAACAGGTCACCGTAGGTGATGCCATATGCGCTGTCTTCGCCAATCCCAAAAAAGAAATGATCTGGGATCGACTGTAAAGCCAGGCGAAAGGAGTTTAGCCGCAAGCTACCACCGTCCGCCTCGGCAAAGTGCTGCAACACGATCTGAATGACAATCGGCGCTACAATAAAACCCAGCGGCATCACCACAAATGCTAATGGCACACGATTTCGTCTCGCAAGAAACATCTGATAAATCACCAGACCAAGCACCATGGTTGCCAACGTGGAGCGGAACATCACAATGCTCCAGATATAAGCGCCTAGCCCAATGAGCGTAAGCGCTAACAACAACGAGGTCGGTGAGCGGTGCTGCAACAACATCATAAAGCCCACCAATACTGCTAACATCACAGCTACCATGGAAGGCTTTAAGCGAAAGCCGCGCCATTCGTCATAGGTAACGAGGTTACTGATGGTGTGGTCGCTGGAGAAAAACGCCGCGCGCAAATCCATGGTGTTGTAGTGATAGAGATAGTTCACCATCAGCGCTACCAGGCAAGCCAAAATCACATTGTGCAAGCTTTGCAACGGATAACCCGCTCTCACTATCAATACAATCGCTGGGCCAATGAAGCCAAGCAGAAACTCTCTGGCGGCGAAAAAGTTATACAGAGCGTTGCCACCAAAATTTAACGCAAAGGCCAACCCCGAGATGGCCATTACGCCGAAGATCAATAAGGCTGGATTGAACACCCAACGATTCCACTCTTTACCAGGTAAACGAAACAAGGTAATCCACGCGCCAATTGCAAATACGATCAACGCGCATAATGTGCCCACCTCTTGAAGCCGATTGGCAAACACATAACGGCCTCCCTGCAATCCTGCGAACAAGGCAATAAAGATGAGTAGGCTAATCAAAGGATTGAGAGATACTCTGCGCATTAGTTAAGCGCTTCTTGAGCTAGAAAAGCGTAACTTGCTTTGACGATGGCCAGACCGGAATCCCACCGGCCTCGACGAAACCGGTTCGCTGCCTGGGCCAGACTTAATAAGATCGAAACAGGCAAGTAGCGGGCAAAGTGTCTTGCCATAAAACGCAACTTACTGCGTGCCATATAAAACTCAGAGGTAGCAGACGCTGCTTGCTTCATTGATGCAGAGCCAATAGAACTACCTTCCTTGTGATAAACCACTGAGTCGATGGCAATGGCGAGTGTAAACTTGCCCCTGGCACGAATCGCCCAGTCCATCTCTTCGTAATACAGAAAGAAGCTCTCTTCCATCAAACCCACTTGCTCTAAGAAGTCGCGGCTGACCAACATAGAGGCGCCGCAAACATAGTCCATGGCAGCTTCATATTCAGCACGATCTAAGGTCACTGAATCTGGTAAGTAGCGGCCGAGGGTCTCACTGGCAATACCAGTTATTTCATTAAACCTGCAACCGCCAACAGCCTGAATCACCGAGCGATCATCGTAGAACTTAAGCAGTGAGCCACATATACCAATGTCTTCATCGCTTTTTGCTCTCTGCACAAGCGCGGCAAGACTATCTGGCGCTACCACCGTGTCGTTGTTCAGTAACCACACATAATCCACATCCGATTGCGCAAGGGCGTAACGGATACCCGTGTTATTACCCGCGGCAAAACCTAGATTGGCACCGTTATCAATCAAAGTGATTTCCGGGCAATGGGCACCTGGTTCAGTACTTGGCTCCAACAACCGACAAGATAGCTGCTTCTCCTCAGCCCAGCGGGCCAATATAGACAGGCTATTGTCACTGGAGGCATTGTCACAAACAGTGATCCGATAACGCACATTGCGCAACTTTTGTAAGGATTCAAGACACTCAAGGGTGTCTGTCGCGCCGTTCCAATTGAGGATGACAATATTTACAACGGGCATCATTTTTTCTCTCCTGCGTGAAATAGGTGTTGAGCAAGTTCGCGATCATTTAAGACTGAGATTCTTTCCTTGAGCCCGTTGTTTTCGAGCATTCGCAGTCCTTCTTTATCCAGACCGCTGATGTAAATCTTGCTTTTGCCACAAGGCACCGCACGAACCAGACGGAACAAACTGACAATGGTTGCGGAATCAAGGCGATCCACATACCGAACATCCACAATACACACGCGATCACGCGCCATATCTTCAAGACAGATGCTAAAGCCCAAGTCTTTTAACGAGCTAGCGGTAACTTTCCCGCCGAGATAAATAAGTGCCGAGTCATCAAGTACATAGCTCCGGCAAGAAGTTTGCGCATCAGCAAGACCACTCAAAGAACGATGAAACTGGGATATCTCGCTACTGCTGTCCTGGCAAGCATCCATGATACGTCCGGCCTCTAAGCGTTTTTGCAATTGATTGGATAGATTCAAAAACATGCCACTGATTTCACCACTGGCGAATAGACGACTCAGTTCAAAGAAGCTTAGGTGCGCGGCTAACTCGATATGTTTAACGTTCTGCAAATCGACCACTACCATGCGGTCACGGTATTCGCGCAGTTGACCTAGTAGATCAACAAGAATTTCCCGGGTGACAAAACGTGGCAGTTGAACCGTTTGAATCACGTGCTGGCGAGAACTCCACAAGGTATTCCACTGTAACGGCGCGTTGCTTCTCGTGGCGTAAAAGGACTCTACAAAGCGCAGCCACAGTAATGGCGCAGTCATCATGGCCAACTTAAAAAAGCCCGTCATATAACGCTTCCAAAGACGTTTCGGGTCCTGGGATATTCTAAACAACCACTCAAGGTTCAGGTTTTGTATCCACCCGGGCGCGCGGCGCGTACGCCCGGCAATAAACTCAAAAGTACCGCCCACGCCAATCGACACAGGCACCTTGAGTTGATCTCGATTGCGGTGATACCAGAGTTCCTGCTTTGGATTTCCCAGGCCAATCAAGAGTACATCCGGTTTTGCCGCGTTAATTTCTGCAATCAAACGCGCGTCGTCCTCGGGGGCGTCAGCAATGGCCTCCCCGGAGGTGTGAATCATTGGCGCGCTAGTGCCGGCAATTTTCAGACCGGGGTTATCCGCCATGAGTTTTTCGGCAGCCTCATCGGCACTACCGGCCTGCCCACCCAGGAGAAACAATGACCAGTTTTTCTGCGCTGCTTGTTTGGCAAGCTCTGGGACCAAATCCGCGCCGGTAACCCGGGCCTTGATGGGACTATTCATAATCTTACTGAGTAGCACCACTGGAAAGCCGTCGGCGGTCACCAGATCCGCACTTCGCAATATCTGAAGTAACTCCGGATGTTCCGGTTGTGAGAAGAAGTAACCCAGGGCATTCACCATAAAATCCACGTTTAGCGTCGCGACGGAGCGAGCCTTACCGTCAATTTGGAATCCTTTGATCAACTCTTCGATACGTTCGATGGCTTGCGCCATATCAAGATTGTCTACGGCGATACCGAGGGAACTAAATCCGTCACGGTGAAGTACGGCGTCCAACTGGCCGCTAGCAATATGAGAAGTCATTTATGTGGTCTCCAATGAAGTGTGCTGCGATTGTCTAAATTGATTCAGCGAAGTAATCATGCCCTGCAGAAGGAGGCGTGCCAGAATGACGCTAACCACCAGCATGAAACCCGCAACAAAACCGAAAATGGTGAAGCGGCGCGGTGCAGGACTAAACCGATCGAATGGCAATGTCGCCGGATCAATCACTTCCAGGACATACTGATCACGGGAATTTGCCAGCATGGCAATGGCGGTTTGAGCTTCGATCAGGCGGTAAATTGATTTCTGAATATCCACCACATCGCTGTTTTCAAGCTCTGCGTAGAGATACGCTTGCTTGCGCTCTACTTCCGCAAGCGTTTCCCGACGGATGTAATCGTTGAACGCGGCAACATAATCATTGGCCCAGCGACGGGCCAGTTCAGGGTCTGTCCAGCGCATACGAATGGTGATGATGTCCGTTTCTGGATTGTGCTCAATAACTCGTATTTGCTCGCCAAAACGTTTGATCGCCTCTGCCTTGTTTGGCTCATAACCAGCGTGCCACGCCCCTTGAAGTTCATCCCAGTGCTCAGGAAAGAGCACCGGGTAAACGCCATGACTGTGCATAAACTCATGAGTAAACACACGTGAACGCAGCCGGGCTCGCATCACCTCATGATAGTTATTGCGGCTGGTACCCATGACAAAACCATGTTCAACCAGAGTGAGTACTTCTGAGGCGCGACGCTCATCGGGTTTAATACCGCCAGGATCTTCCGGATCGTTCAGCGCCACCCTTGCGAAGGCTTCATAAACATTTGGCAAGGTCTGGCAATAACCATAAACCAGGGCTGCCGTGACGATGGCTGCACCGAGTATGAGCTTCCACTGCTCTATTACCGCAGCGACGTATTTGATGACGTCTAGCTCTAGCTCGGGCAACGTGTTCGAGGTTTGCATAGTGACTTCCGTTGTAGGAGTTTCTTTGCATTCCTCTGTGCAGCCCCTATGCCAACTATTTAACCTTTATATTTCAATAACTTAAGGTATTGCAAAAGCAGGAGTTTGCAATCTGCAAATCGCATGATTAGCAATTTGCAATTGGTCTTCGCCCGGCAGCGCTACACACCATAAATCAGAGAATCACGCCGGCAAACAACGCCACCTCAACCAACGATCGAGTCCAGGCTTGAATGCGTTCCGTGGTATTCATCCGATCCACGTTCAACGGCACATAAATCACAGCACCGGGTTCCGGTTTACGGCGAGAGAAAGACTTAAAGCCCCGACCACGCATGTTTAGCACCTCGCCATTGGCTTGCACTGCGTAAGCATCAGCAAGACGACCAATCACCGTCGCACCACCGCTCAGTTCTATGTAGTCGCGAATGGTGCGCTCTTCTCGATAGGCGTGACTCGTGGGTACATACACTTGCCCCATCACCGACACCTGACGTGAGCGCAGTGGCACATTCAAAACATCACCATCTTCCATGACCAGATCGAATTTTTCGTTACAAGTCATGGCACGCTCCAAGTCAATCACCTCCCGGCCGTTAGGCTCGGCACGCTTTAAACGATTTAGTACCTTCAGGTAAGCATCTTTATTACCCGCTGCAGGGGTTTTCTCAGCGTTGTTGACCGAGTGAGACAAAGACAACTCCAACATCAGGTCATCCAACTGATCTTGAATATCATTTAAGGTCTTTTGCTGCCTTGCCCTGGTACTACGGCGAACAAACTCCGCGCCGAACGCCCAGGCGTTAGAAGTGAGGCCCCCAGCACGGGACATCACACTGCACAGGGTTTCGCCGCGATCTATGACATAAATACCTGGCCGCACAACTTCACCGGCCAACGTCACCTGACGCAACTCTCGCCAGCCTGCTCGTTGTACAAAAGTTAGTTGATCACCAGATTGCAGCAAGGGGTCTTTATCAGCATAAATAGGACCGAGATCCGCTTCTGCGTATTGTGGCAACTCAGTCAAACCTGAAGAATCTGCGCGCTGTGGGTTAAGTGCTGCATTAAATCTTAGATGAACCTCTACTCTGCGGTTAGCGCGTCGACCCACCTCACTCAGGTTCGTTGCGACAGGTTGGCTAGCACCTCGGCCTTCCACTTCGATAACAATCTCTTCCGGTAAGCCAGCATGAATCAAATTTGCCACCTCCCAGGCCCGAGCTAGCGACAAGCCATTGTTGTCACCATGCTTAGCGGCAGTTTTGGCAGACAAGGGCGTGTTATCTGTGTGGCCAACCACCAACACTCGCACATCACTTTCATTTCGGTACTTGTGCAATTCGGTTTGTATCTGACGCATGAATTCTTCAGGCAGGACCGCCGTACCTGTTTCAAAGCGTATCGGACCCACCACGTCATTTACCTGCCGGACCGCCGCAACCGGCATCGCTGTATGTTTGCGCATCTGATCCATCGCGTGTGCGGCAACTAGCGCCGCGCGAGTTTTGCGCGCCGAGCAAATCTGCACTAGATAGTCAGCATCTAATTCAATGTGCTCAATTTCGGGCATCATGCCACTGCGCTTATGGGTGCGCGATAACTCCGCGGAGATACCATGGGCCCTGGTTTGCAAGCCATCACTGGCGCACAACAGATCACTGGCGCGCATATTTTCAGTGAGAGGAAATTCACCGCGACTGCGTACCAAACCCTCGCTGGTGACGACTTCCGGGTCATTTAAATATCGACCGTCCGCCTTTAATCTTTCCAGAGCCGGTTGCAGCAGTTTTGAGCGTTCACTATTGGCATCAAAGAGGTACACGTGATCACCAGCTTTCAGTGTCGGATTTGCCGATGAATCTGGCGCCGCCAATGCTTCAGCAAGGCGAACATGTAACGGTTTAACGAGGCCACTGGGCTGCAGGGTCCGTAACACGATGGCGTATTCCATATCGACACCGGGTAGCATTCCGCCACTGATACTTAACGCGCTAAGCAAACGGATACCATGTTGTAAGGGAAATTGCCCAGAAAACCGCACATGACCCTGGAACGACACCACGGCCGCGGGAGCGTACGGGGTGGCCTGGATTTCCATTTCCCGGCGGACCCTGGCGAGTTGCTGTGAACGATTGTTGCCAAGATCGAACACGATCAGTTCATCACGAGGCTGTAGCATTAGATCAGCTTCTGCTCCAGGAAAACGCAGGATCTCATCAAGCTGCAAATATTCCACGTGGGTCCGCTTGGTTCCTCTTGCTTCACGTTTGAGCAAGGCAAAATCCAGATCCGCATTACGAAGTAAGGTATCCGATCCACCGAGCAACTGAGACACCGTCATGCCAGGCGTAAATTGGTAACCACCAGGACGTTTCACATGCCCAGACAACAGCACAATTTGATCCAACTTATCGTCTACTGGCATCACCCGAACATAGTCAGACGGCGCCAACAGCAAACCTTCAGCATCACGAACTTCAGACAAATTCACAAGGGTGCGATAGCTATTGGTGACAATACGCTCGATATATGAAGCTGCAATCGAAGCGGTGGGCAGTGTGCCACCGGCCATTTCTAACACTTCAGCCAGCGTGGTTGCACCATCTAGTTCGTAAATTGCTGGGCGTTGCACCTCACCACCCACGTACACCACATCACCAATGGGCGGGACAAAAATAACGTCATTGTGCTTCAGCGATATGTCTTCACTGGTGTCACCGCGCAGCAGCAGATCGTAAAGATCAAAACTCCTCACCAGCTTTCCCTGCCGGACCAATTGGATGTTCCGCAACGTACCACTGGGTTTAACGCCGCCAGAGGCCAGCAGTGCATCCACCAGGGTGGCCAGGCCATTCACTGTATAAATGCCTGGCACATTCACATCTCCGCTGAGTCTCACCTGCAGGGAACGTATCCCGCCCATGGTCACGGCGGTCTTAGCACCAATCACGCGACTGCTAAATCCTTCAATAATGAGCTCTCGCACCTCGGCGAAGGTAAGCCCAGCCACCGTCATTGGCCCGAACTCTGGAATGAGCAGCTTACCTTCACGAGTCACCACCAGGGTGTACTCCACATTACGCTTACCGTAAAGCTGCACCACCAGAGTATCACCAGGGCCAATTTCGTAGTCGGCAGGTACGGAAACATGATCTAGATCTTCTGCACCCATCCCCCGCTGGAACAACTCATAGCCAAACTGCTGCAGCTCCTGGTCTAACGCCTGAGTCTGGCGCGACTCTTCCAGGGTAAGCTCTTGAGTGCGAACCTCAGCGACCTTTTCCAGTGACGATGCCACGGTCCTTACCGCGGCATCGGAAACGAACACGGGCGCAATTTTGGTTTCGGGTGGCTCATCCTGACCTGACGGTGCCGCACTAAGGTGAGCTTGCTTTTGTCGGTATTGCAGCGAATCGAGAATAGGCTCGAAGCCATCCTGGGCACCTTGCAACGAAAAAGAGGCCAGGCAGCAGGTGATCGCAAACAACAAACTAAGACGACGGTTCATCTTGATATCTCTTGATAAAAATCTACCTACGTCCTGAGCAACCTCCGTGCCATGGCATTTACCTTTTTATATCAATAACTTAAAGACCATCGCAGATCCGCGCTCGCAAATTGCAATTGCAGCTTGCAAGGATGCAGTTCGCGTTTTGCAGTCCTTTACATCCAATAAGGTTGCCTCCCGGTCAGTGCAGCAAGCAGTTTTGCATCTTTCGCAAAATGCACTTGCAACAATGCTCGCGTGGATTCACTTAAAGGCATCGGTTCATCGGCTGTTTTCACATTAAACTGTTCGAACCAGTAGCGCAGCGTACCCTTCTGATTGTCTGGTAGACGTTGCCAGATTTTTTGTACTGGCCAAAAATCACGAATGGCGGTCACAGTTCGCTTGGAAATCAGTCTTTCACTGCCGCCTTTGTGAACTACTTCTCCCAGGCAAGCCGGACGAAAGCCAGCTTCTAGACCCAGAAACTGCAGTATCTTGTCTAGAGTGGCAGCTGGCGCCTGACTCAATTCAGACGTGTAAATCACCAACAGCTGGTCACGCGAGAAAAAATCTAGATAGCGTTGCAATATCCTCCCGTATTCACCCCAGGGCAGGTAAAAGTCAGCTTCACTTTCATAGTCATGCGCGTGGCTGGGGGCACTACCAAGACGCCCCCGCGCAAGCACTTCTGGCTCAAGTGACGCCAGCATTGCGCTTTCAAAGTCGCGACCCTCTGCATCACGACGCTTATTCATTCGATAGTGAGACCAGGCTCGATCAATGGGATCACGCAACACCGCGATCAACTTGATGTCTGGGTTATGTCGATGGATACGTGCAGGTATAAGTTGATCACACATGTATTGCGGTGTCGCCTTACCCCGGAGCTTCCCAGCGGTGTTCATGAAGTGTTCCTCCATGAACTCCTCCGCTTCCTCGGCAGAGGACTCACGCACAAACAATGGCGCTTCTTTCGCGGCCGGCATCGCCAGCCGCTCATGGGGCTGCAGATATTTAAACACGGCGGTGGTGGCAGATTTTTGTGCACCAATCACAAGGAAGTCGAGCTTCATTATTATCTCCTGGAAATATGGGTTTAAGCCGGAAGGGCGAGTCCCAGTCTTGGCTCAAGAATACGATTGGCGAACCACAGGGAGCCGAGACTCCTTAGGATCACCGTGAAGGAATAAACAACCGCTATGCCAGTTGCACCGCCAAGCGTCCCTGCGATGGGCGTCATTGCGAGCGCAAACAACACCGCAGAGATCTGCACTTTCATCTCGACGGCACCAGCGCCTGCCATATTCAAAAATTGCCCTGATAATCCCGTGGCAGCATTCACCAACTGCCCCACAAGTAATATCGTTAGAAAGCCCATTCCGCTTTCAAAGCCGCTGCCGAACCACGGGTGAATAAAAGGAAAGCCCAGGGTCATTAACAAACCGATAGGCAAAAAGGCCGCAATCGACAATTTTCGACTCAGAACCAACATAGATCTTGCCGCTTCGTAGTCCTGTTGCTGGGTTAAACGTGCGAACTTAGGGCCAAACACTGCACCCAGTAACAACAAAATGGTGGTAGCGATATTCAATAGCTTGAAAGCAAGCGCAAACGCGCCAACTTCTTGTAACTCAGCAAAATATGGCAAAACGAAAAACGGTAGGTTTAAAAACGAAATGCTCACTATGGCGCTCACCCAGAAAGGAGAGTGATCTCGCCAGCGGAGCGAATTCGAATGGCTGCGTTGCTGCTTGCCCAGCAACTTCATTAAGCGCAGCACAATCACAAGCGCTGTGGCGAAAAAGCCCAGGGAAAAGCAGCCTAGAACGGCATTGATTGATAGTGGTAGCGCAAACCAGTACAACGCCAGGATGGCAGCACCGGCCATCGCTGGCGGTAAGCTACTTTCAACAAGCACACTGAAATCCACATCTTTGAAGGCTTTCAAACTGTCAGACGCGATGCGGTAGAGCGCAAAACAGTAAATTGACAAGGTCAAGAGCAAGAGGCTCGTCACCGATGTGAGAAAACCAAGCTGCCAGGCCGCCAACAACAGCCCACTAATTCCGAGCCAAATCAATGTCATACGTTGTGCCGCGGCCAGCAGGAACCCCCAGGCAGCACTGCGATCGTCATTCATAGTGGCTAGCTTACGCATTGCCTGGGTAGGTAAACCCGCCGCAGCGCCCTCGCCAAAAGAGCATGTCCAGGTCAAAAAAACCTGGAGCGCACCCACTCCTGCAGGACCAGCTACTCGACCGACAAACATCAGTACCAGTGTTTGCAGCACCACACCACTCAAGCGCAATCCGGTGGTGGCAAACAGCTTTTTCAGTGAAGCATTCATGCAATTTTTGCCAAATGCGGTTGTTGTTCATCGCTATCGATCAGTCTGGACATGACGGCATCCATATCGGCAAAGAGTCTTTCCCAGGTATATTTATCTTTGATGAGTTGCCGGGAGTTGTTCGCAAGACGCTGCCAAAGTGTTTGATTCATCAGTAGCTCATCAATATCCAGCGCCATTTCGTCAGCGGTTTTGGCGATCATCATATGCTCACGATGTTCTGCGGCGATGCTTTCTGCGCCAATAGGAGTGGTCGCTACCGGAATTCCTCGCGCCAGAGCGCTTAAGATTTTGACCTTCATGCCACTACCAAAGGTTAGTGGTGCAACACAAACCAATGAATGGGAAAAAACATCATCCAGGTCTTTGACAAACCCCAACAACTCAATATTGGGGTGACGAGCGGCTGCCTTGCGTAACCTTTCATCAGCATTTTTGCCGACGATCCTAAACTTTAACTCTGGATGTTTTTGCTGCAGTCGGGGCCAAACATTGTGAATAAACCACAGCAGACCCTGCACATTGGCTTCCCAACCGAGAAAGCCAACGTACACTAGATTCGCTTCTAACTGATACCAACTGGGGCCAGTTTCACCATTGCCGTACTCTCCCAGGTGATAGGTTTCCGCCATCTCGGGTTGATTCACACCCGCTGTACTTAGTGCAGTCAGGTCGTCGGGCGCGGCAAATACCAGGTCCGATCGGTTAGCAACTGCTACTTCAAACTGTTTAACCCGGTTCGCTTCAAAGTGCGTGGCAAGCTTGTAGAAAGGGTTACGTGTGCTATGACTATATGTTTGCCAGATTCGATGGTAGGCATTGTGACCATGATAAATCACGGTGCCAGTGTATGAGTCCGGGAGAAACTGTCCCACTTCGTAGTGGTCAAGAAATACCACCGGAAACTCATCAATGATCGCGGAGACCTTTGTTTGTAACTGTTTTGATGCGGTGCGCAGCACATTCAGCGGTTGCTTCTGTACATAACTGCGCAATAGATTCCCAGCACTACGCGCCACAACAACACGCTCAGACACTACTTCGAGCATAGGATATGCGTCTTGGAACTCGCCCAGATGCGCGGCATCATCACCTTTTAGCGGACAACACAAAGTCACATCAAAGTGACGTTGCAAGTGTTCAATGAGTTTTAAACTCTTTAGCTTGCCACCACTGTGTGCTGGAAACGGCAACTCTGGCGTCATAAATAGTAGCTTTTTCATGGGTTTCTCCAATATCGCTGTAAGGCGTTTCAGAATGAGTCATCGACATTTGTGCAACCGTCTTGCCAACTTTGCCAGGTCAACTTAAGCCTCTGTTCTTATTAACTTTTTTGAACTTCAGAAACAGGCTTGTAAGTTCGCTTTTTGCATTCTGCAAACGGCATGGTCGCGAATTGCAATGCCCTCTTTGCAATTAGCTAGCGGCAAGGGCGCGCTCCAAAGCGAGAGGATTGAGCTTAAGGTTTGATTGCAAATGCACCGCGGCCTGCATCGGATCGATTTCTGCCACGAACCTATTAATGTCTTCCTGGGTTTCAATATCAAAAAACCAGGAGCTGTGGCATAGCCCCTCGGCCATGCCGCGATGACCCGCGCCGTTCAGGCATTCATCAACAAAAACCCCATAGAGAACAAACTCTGAAAAATCGAGACTGCGCAACATGACGTCAAGCCAACTGCGTCCATGCTTTGCTTCTAGCGTCTCCAGCAATTGCGCAACTGTGTCCTGGCGCATCGCCGTTAACTGGGCAATGTAAGAACCATCCAGGGATTGCTCATCACCTAGATCAAATTGCCTCGCTGCAAAGCCATACCAGTTACGATAACGATGAGATTCATAAAAGTGTTGCTTGCGGGTATCCCGGAAAAATCTTAATCGCTCGCCATACCAAAGTTGATCTGCACTAAAGCGACGAACGAAACGAGTATCAGAATCAGCAAAGCAGTAAGCATCTTCATTTAGATACTGGGTAATACCGAGCTTGGTAACTTGCTGTAATATCCAGCCGCGCACCGGTAACGCTCGAAGCGACCACCACCACTTCCTGTTCCATCGGGACTGATGCAGCCAACCAGGTAGCAAGTCTTCCTTGATCACATATTCACACGCACTACCTAACCGTTGCCGAAACACTTTTTCGTCACGGGCATCAATCAATACGTAGTGATTCGTAAACCCTTCCACATGGCGCTGGGCACTATGGATGAGTTGCTCACATCTTTCTAAATCGGGTAACCAGCTTGGGGTGATCAGTGCCGTTGATTTCATTTTCGCTCCTTTTCGCATTTTGCATCGCATTTCAAAAGTGTCAGATCTCGTTCTGCAAATAACCTCACTGCAACGACTCTCAACCAGATACTGATCAAGACCCGCTTTCTTTGCCTAAACCCCTTGTTTTTAGGGCTTGTAAGTCAGCTTCGAGGTTATCGGGCAGGTCTCGCATTCACTGCCATCGTGATTCTGACTGTTGGCATGAGTATTGAAATAACCATGCCAACATCTTCACCCGGTCTTAAAAGGAAACTGCAATGCTTAAGCGATTTATTTTTTCACTACTCTCAGTGACTGCCACAGTTGGTCACGCTGAAAGTTTTAACGCCTGCCCATCGGAGGCCTTTTTAGTGCAATCCAATCCAGCAAAACTGTATGGAATTGATTTATCTACCGGCTCATATCAAGCCTTATCAACGGATATGGGGACGCCAGGCAAACTCAATGCCATGTCCTTTAACTTCCACGATAACTATTTGTATGCCTGGGGCTACCACGACGACGCAATTGTGCGCATCGGCAACGACTACCAAATTGAAGTGATCGAGGTAATTGATAAACCCAATAGTGATTACTACGTGGGCGATATCTCGCTGCAAGAGAACGCTTACTTTGTGTTTCGGCGTGGCTCCAAAGCCCATCACGGTTTGTGGCGCATAAGTCTGGATCCGGCTTCTTCCGACTACCGCGTTGCCAAGCGCATCGCCGACGGTCAAATCATGCGCTACAACATTTATGATTTTGCGTTCCATCCCGACAACGGTTTGTTGTACTCCATCGCCAGCAACGGCATGTTAATGGAGATCGACCCTGACTCAGGTCAAACCAGAGAACTGGGACAAACCGGTACTACCGGTACTTTCGGTGCAATTTATTTCGATGTTGCCGGAATGCTGTATGCCAGTAGAAACAAAGATGGCAAAGTTTTCAGGCTAAACCCACTCAGCCCCAATATTCAGGCCGAAGTTTTTGCGCAAGGACCTGCCTCTTCAAACAACGATGGCGCGCGCTGTGCTCTCGCCCCAGTGGTCACTACCGAAACCGCCAGAGCAGACTTTGGTGATGCGCCAGACACCTATCTCACCTCAATGGCGGTAAATGGCGCCAGGCACGGTGTCGGCAATTCGGACTTGTATCTAGGCAAGCTTGTGGACCACGAAACCCAGGCTTATCTGAACCCCGAATCTGATAGCGCTGTAGATCTCGATGACGAGGATGGCGTCACCTTTGTAACTGCACTGGAAGCGGGTACTGAAGCCATCGTCCGTGTAGATGCCGTGGGCCAGGGCTATCTCAATGCCTGGATTGATTTTAATCGTAATGGCCAATTCGATCAGAGTGAACAAGTCATTCGCGATGCCGAAATGGACAACAAAACCCGTAATTTCGTTATTGATGTCCCCGCCGATCTGGTCCCGGGGGCTAGTTGGAGCCGGTTTAGATTTAGCCCAATCACCGGCACTGGTGTCAGCGGCGGCGTGCCTGGTGGCGAGGTTGAAGATCATGAAGTTAGCTTAAGCACTGCTTCCGCCACGACGCTTTACTATCCCTCTTCGGCGGGCTTCGTCACTTTGGCTTATGAAGACCTATGGCCATCGGTTGGCGACTACGACATGAACGATTTTGTTGTGCATTATCGAACGGCAACCCGATTTGATGGCAATCGCGTCACTGGCGTCACCATCAGCGGTCAAATGCTGGCCATTGGCGCAACTTTTCACAATGGTTTTGCCGTTGAACTGCCAAATGTACCACGAGAAACCGTGGATCAAGGCAAAACAGAATATGTCATCAACGGTACCAGGCTGGACAAGAACCCGCTTGAAACAGGACAAACTAATGTAGTGCTGGTATTTGCAGAAGATATCTGGGACTACGTTTCCCCGGCCGAGGCTTGTTCATTTTATCGTACGGAGAATGATTGCGGTGATTCACCTGTGCAAGTCTCATTTTCTATATCAGTACAATTCAACCAGCCTCTCTCAGCTGATGCGTTTGCTGACCGCCTATTCAATCCGTTTATATTCGGCAGCCCTGGTCATGCGCGCAATAGCATTTTTAGCGAGGCACCAGGGCGCTCGTTAGAAATCCACTTAAAGAACCGGAAGCCAACTGATCTTGCCGATCCTGGCTTACTCGGCCGCGCTGACGATCGATCTAATCCTGCAAACAATTTGTACTATCAAAATTCCGATGGCTTGCCCTGGGCAGTGGAGATCGGCACCGAGTGGAAGCACCCATCTGAATATATTGATCTGATTGATGGTTATCCGCAGTTCGTCGACTGGGTAACAACCGAGGGTGCTAGTCAAAAGGACTGGTACCTGCTTGAAAAGGCAAACAAATCAAAACTCTACAAACAAGGCGAGTAAGCCGACACTATTTATTGGAGAAACTACATGACCCGACTGTTACTAAGCTTTATCACAATAATATTTCTCACCGCCTGCGGCACTGAGAGCGAGGACGAAACCGCTACCTCGCCAGAATCCAACGTTACCGCCGCCGCACCAGCAAGCACAGCTACATCTGATGTCAGCAATTCTCCTCCTGCCCAGTCAGATGCTATTTCAAAAACCGCAGACCTCAAAGCCAGCACCACATTTGACTTCACCTCATCGTTTGATGTGGGCGTAGACATCAACCTGGATAACAAAGAGAAGTTATACCTCAATATATGTAACCGATTCGACACTGACGATGGCAAAACAAACGTCGACTACGATTCTTGCGTTCTGCAAGCACCAATTGAAAATGGTCGTTATCAAGGCACGCTTTCTCTTACCAATGATGTCCAGCAACTGGTCATCGCGATATGGAATTACAGCGGGTCTGACCCCACCTACTATTTTTGGGACCTCTCTGTCGACGGACCGGAGATCCGTATCTAATAGCTCCAAAGGTGACTTCTCATGTCACTGTGTTGTTCGGGCGCCTTCTGGCGCCCTTTTTTTGCGTGTGATTTGCGGCTTGCAACTAACACTTGAAAAACGCGTTGCAAATTGAAAGTCGGCCCGATTTATAAAAGCGAAAAATCCTAATTTTCCCATATATATCATACACATAGATGATTGGCACAACGGTTGCTCCTTAGCTAACAAACTAACCAAGGAGCAATCCAAACATGTCTACTCTTAACACCTTTCGCCAACTACAACCCAATGGCGCAAGCAATCAAAGCGCTATTTTCTTTGTTGGGAACAACGTGATGTCCTGGTACCTGAAGGTTTCAGAAAACTCTTTGTACCTGACTAACAAACGCCTACTTGATTGCGTCCTGGCAAGTCTTGCCCTGGTTGCTCTGGCACCGCTCATGTTGTTTGTTGCCTTGCTAATCAAGATCGAATCGAAAGGGCCAGTTTTTTTTAGCCAAACTCGCATTGGCCAAAATGGCAGGGCCTTTCAGTTCTGGAAATTCCGTTCCATGCGCACCGATGCAGAAGCCTTGCAAGCGCAACTGGATAAGTTCTCTGACAGTACCGACTTACGATTTAAGATGGCCGCCGACCCACGCATTACCCGCGTTGGTAAGATCATCCGTAAGTTCTCGATCGATGAGTTGCCACAACTGTGGAACGTATTAAAAGGCGATATGTCGCTCGTAGGTCCGCGGCCGCCACTGCCGAACGAGGTCGCAAAATATAACACTTACCAACAGCGCCGGTTATCTGTGGTGCCGGGCATCACATGCACCTGGCAAATTGGCGGTCGTTCAGACATTCCTTTTGAACAACAGGTTGATATGGATATTGCCTATATCCGTAATCGTTCGTTGCTCGAGGATCTCAAAATTCTATTCAAAACACCATTTGCGGTGCTTGCTTGTAAGGGGGCTTACTGATGCAACAACTATGGGATGGCGTACGTTTTAGCATGTGGCTAACACTCCCAACCGTCACGTTGTTGCAACCAGAGTGGTTACTGCCTTGCACAACCGTTCTGGTGTGCCTGCTGTGCCTAAACCAGTTTGTTAAAGCTAACCAGGTTTAATCGCCATCATTGGTTTGATACTGAGAGTACTTTTTGGAGCTACCCCGCACCAGGTCAGCGGGGTACTTCTTCTGGTTTTTCGCAAACTTAACCGTCGCTGCCTCGAGAATGTCTATATCAAGCTTGTCCGCTAGTCGCACCAGATAGTTCTGCACATCGGCGATTTCGTCAGCAACTTCTGCTTTGGTCCTGGCGTCTAGATTTTTTGATTGTTCTTCGGTTAACCATTGAAAGTGCTCTTGAAGTTCTGCCACCTCAACGCTTAAGGCCATGACGATATTTTTTGGCGAGTGAAACTGATTCCAATCACGCTCATCTGCAAATTGCCTGAGATGGTCTCTTAGGTCGGTCAAAGATTTCATATTGCTCTCCAATAACTCAAATACTTCAGGCAAAAAAAAGGGCGCGAAACGCGCCCTTTACTATTTCACGATCCAACTAGTCACGCAAAGTCACTGGCAAATCACGAATGCCATGGACAAAGTTAGACATGACCAGATCAGGCTCTCCAGTCACTTCAACCTTGGAGAAGCGCTTGTTGATTTCTTCCCACATGACTTTTAGCTGCATCTCTGCCAGGCGATTACCCACGCAGCGGTGAATACCATAACCAAACGCCGTGTGCGCGCGGGGATTAGGCCGATCGATAATGAACTTGTCAGCGTTCTCGATGTAGTCCTCATCACGATTACCCGAGATGTACCACATCACCACGCGATCGCCTTTTTTGATCTGCTTGCCGCGTAGCTCTGTATCTTGAGTCGCTGTCCGTGCCATATGAGCAAGGGGCGTTTGCCAACGAATAATCTCTGGCACCATTTTTGGAATCAGGCCGGGATTCTGTAAAAGCTTCTCATACTGATCAGGGTTCTGGTTCAGCGCCAAAACACCGCCAGAAATTGAATTACGCGTGGTGTCATTACCGCCAACGATCAACAGGATGATATTACCCAGCAGTTCTTGCGGTGACATATTGTTGGTGGATTCGTTGTGAGCCAACATGGAAATCAGATCGAACTTGGGCGGCTCTTTCTTCCGTGCCTCGTAGTATTCGGTGAAGTACGCCAGACATTCGAACAATACCTGAAAGCCTTCTTCTGGTGTTTCGAACAGCTCCGGATCACCTAGCTGTTGCACGGTGTCAGACCAGTGAATCAGCTTAAGACGATCTTCCTGTGGAATATCAAACAAGGTCGCCAACATTTGCCCGGTGAGTTCCACCGAAACGTGTTTAACCCAGTTGAATTCTTCATTGCGTGGCAGACCATCAAGAATGGTTCCGATACGCTGACGAATCAGCGGCTCGAGCTCTGCCAGTTGTTTGGGCACAAACAGCGGCGCGACAACCTTGCGCTGTTCATCATGTTTGGGGGGATCTTCCTGAATAAACATGGGCAGAGCAAACGCATCATCTTCTTCACGGGGCTGGCCACCCAGGGTGATGCCGCCGAGGCGCTGCTGGGATGAAAAGATATCGTGGCTTTTGTCCACCTGCATGATGTCCTCGTACTTGGTCACAGACCAGTACGGACCACCAATGCTCTCTTCATGATAATGCACCGGGTCTTCTTTACGCAGACGGGCAAAGTGATCCCAGTGAGTATCGTTAGCAAATAGCGAAGGATGTGAGGGATCCAAAGCCTCCAGAGGGATATCGTCCACATTAAAGTGTGGATCAATAGCAAAAGCATCGCGCACTTCTTTATTAGAAACCGACAGATCCCCTTGGCGCATGCGGGACGTTAACTCCCGTCGCTTTGTGCCATCTGGCTGTAGATATTGAACACTCATATTCCCCCCTTGGTAACACCTTAAATTTGAGTGAAACATCCTAGGCATGGGTTTTAACCAGATCAAGGGCATTTCTGGCCACCCTGTAGTAGTCTCCGCACATGAGCAATAAAACCCAGCCCACAAAAGCCTCGGTGACAAAGTTCCTGAACAACATCGAGCATGACACGCGCCGGGCAGACGGCAAGCGTCTGCTCGAGCTATTCAAGGAGATTACCGGCGAGAAACCGGTGATGTGGGGCGACTCTATTGTGGGCTTTGGTCAGTACCACTATAAATATGCCAGTGGCCGTGAGGGCGACTTTTTAATGACTGGCTTCTCGCCGCGCAAAAGCAACCTATCCCTGTATGTGATGGACGGCTTTAAACAGCGAGATCAGTTACTGGCCAAACTTGGCAAACATAAAACCAGCGTTGCCTGCCTGTACATTAACAAACTCAGCGACGTGGACGAATCAGTGCTCAAGCAACTGATCCAGAAGTCTTACGAACACATGCAAAAAACCTATCCCAGGACCGATCCCCAATAAGCGCTACAAAACAGGAAAGTATCCATCATGAACCTTTATGACATCGCGGTACCGAAATTCAGCCGTTCGCTAAAAGCCATGGGCGCCGTGTTAGCCAAAGGCGAAGTCCACGCCGAGGCCAATAAAATAGACCCATCGGTGCTGATCAATGCACGGTTGTATCCAGATATGTTCCCCCTAAAAAAGCAGGTACAAATTGCCGTGGATTCTGCCCGGCGCGGTTGCGGCCAGATCACCGGCAAAGAGGTGCCAGAGATTGCTGATACAGAGGAGACCTTCGCTGAACTGATTGCCCGCGTGGATACAGCAATTGCTTACGTCGAAGCATTCACACCTGAAGACTTTAACGGCTCCGAAGACCTGGAAATTGAACTGCCGTTATCCACGGGCAGCATCAAACTAAGCGGCACAGATTTCTTAATGGGCTTCGCTATGGCAAATTTCTCTTTTCACTATGTCACCGCCTACAACATCTTGCGCCACAATGGCGTGGCACTGGGCAAGATGGATTATCTTGGCACGCCTTAGCGGGAATAGACGTCGCGCTTAAGACTCAGGCTTCTGGCCGTAGGTCTTAAACTTCTCTAACACTTCATCAATAGCGGCGTCAGGCAGTACCTGCGGCCCACCAATGGCTAGCGTGCCATGATAGTAAGACGCCTGGGTTTCTACTTCAGAGGCGACGCTTAAAGCATGTTGCAGAGAATGCCCCAGGGCAATCTGGCCGTGGTTTGCCATCAAACAAGCCATACGTCCTTGTAAAGTCGCCGCAATACCATCAGCTAGCGCCTGGGAACCAAAGGTGGCATAAGGCGCGAGCAATATCTCGCCGGCACCAGTTACCGAGGTCATGTAATGCAAAGGTGGAATGGTTTTGTGCGCACAGGCCAGGGTTGTGGCAAATCTAGAATGGCAATGCACAATCGCTGTGACATCTGGCCGCGCTAGTAACAAATCCGTATGCATGCGCCATTCACTGGTGGGCTTGTAGTCGCCCTCATACTCACCTTTGGCGTTCACCAACACCATCATCTCGGGTTGCAGTGCCTCAGGCTCAATCCCCGACGGGCTCACCAGAAACTGTTCACCCAAGCGAACCGAGACATTGCCAGAGGTTCCCTGGTTTAAACCCATTGCCTCCATTTTGCACATGGTGGCAACAAGTTGTTGGCGAAGGCTAATTTCAGATTCAGACATGGCGAGCGGCGTTTGAGCGTTTCGCCTAGTATAAATGCCTAGCCAGTGGGAATCTTGTTAAACGGTAAACCTTTATCCGCGCGCATATCTTCAGGTAAACCCAGGACACGTTCGGAAATAATGTTACGCAAGATCTGGTCGGTACCGCCTTCTACCCTGACCGCTGGTGATCTTAGTAGCATCGCTTGAAATCGCGCTGAACCTTCGGCAATTTCTGGGTCGACAATTGCCCCCGCCATGCCTTGTAAATCTAACGCAAACTTGGCGATATCCTGCATCATACCGCCGGCCACCAGTTTACCAATGGAGTTTTCTGGCCCTGGGGTTTCGCCTTTAGAAATCGCAGTGAGTGCCCGGGATGCAGTATTCCGCAAACCTGCGGCCTTGCAATACCAGTCTGCCAGTTTCGACTGCACCATAGGGTTGTCGATGGCCATGCCTGTTTCCATCGGCAGCGCCGCGACCATTTCTTCTAGCTCTGGGTACCCGGTAGCAATGCTGCCACCAATGGCGAGGCGCTCGTTCATTAAGGTCGTGAGCGCCACTTGCCAGCCCTGACCCACTTCACCAAGGCGCTGGCTATCGGGGATACGGACATTGTCAAAGTACACCTCATTAAAACCGCTGTCGCCATTGGCCTGTTTGATGGGACGAATGTCCACGCCCTCGCTCTTCATATCGAGGAAGAACATGGTTAAACCCTTGTGCTTGGCCACCGTGGGATCGGTACGCGTAATCAGAATGCCGTAGTCAGAAATATGTGCGCCAGAGGTCCAGATCTTTTGCCCGTTGATCACCCATTCGTCACCGTCCTTTTCTGCTTTGGTTCGAAGGCCGGCTAAATCGCTGCCGCCGTGAGGCTCTGAAAACAACTGACACCAGACTTCTTCACCGCTGGCGAGTTTTGGTAAATAGCGGCTCTGATGCTCTTCAGACGCAAAAGCCATCATGGTGGGTGCACACATCCCCTGACCAATAATAAAGGTGCCAGACAATTTGCTGTATAAGCCTTCTTCCTGATTCCAGATCACCCCTTCAATCGGGGATGCGCCGCGACCGCCGTGTTCTTTCGGCCACTGCAAACAGGCCCAGCCCGCTTCGGCTTTTTTCTTTTGCCACTTTTTGGCTTCTTCAAGGGTGTCGTATTCACCGGTGTTAGTGTTACCAAAACCACTTCTGGCGAGGTAAGGCGCGAGATAAGTCGGTGCGTTATCAGCAATCCAGGCTTTTACCTCGGCACGGAAACTTGCTTCTGCTGGAGAATCACTAAAATCCATAATCTTTACTCCTTAGGCTGCCTGACCACTGTTAGCTTGTTTTGCTGAAGGTAGCGCTGCTACCAGCTTTTCTTCCCAACTGCTCAATCCGCCTAGCGCCAGTGTTAAGTAGTTAGAGCGACGATAAA
This sequence comes from Pseudomonadales bacterium, assembly GCA_046290215.1. GTDB lineage: Bacteria > Pseudomonadota > Gammaproteobacteria > Pseudomonadales > Azotimanducaceae > JAHRVQ01. The sequence continues at coordinate 33,976 of JBKAGC010000004.1, forward strand.
ACAGATGACAATCAAACTCCCAGGTAAAGCCCATCCCACCGTGTACTTGAATGTTGTCTCTTGAACACAACTGGAAGGCCTGAGTTGCCGATACTCTTGCTGTGGCCGCTGCCAGGTCAAGATCATCGGAATTGGTGTCCAAAGCCCAGGCGGCGTAATAACAGTTGGATTCAGCAAGTTTTAAGGCGACATACATATCCGCCATCATGTGTTTCAGAGCCTGAAAAGACCCGATGGGGCGTCCAAATGCAAATCGTTCTTTGGCATAGGCTACTGCCATGTCCAGTGCTGCTGCGGCACCGCCTAATTGCTCAAACGCCATTAATACCGCTGCACGCGTGTAGATGGTTTGCAATTGCTGCCAGCCATCACCGGCACTCAAAGCCGTTACCGGCGTGTTGGCAAATTCTAGTGTCACCGTGTTGCGTGTTGGGTCTACGGCATCTATCGGCGTTTTAGTCACACTGGCATCACCTAGATCGACAAGATACAAACCCAGAGAATCCGGTCCTGATCTCGCCAGGACAATCGCAATATCAGCAATGCCACCGTCCGCGACGATTAATTTCTTGCCAGTCATTTTTCCAGACTGGACACTCACCTCGATGGAGTCCGCGGTAAGCACCTTACGCTGCTCAACATCCGCAACAGTACCGATCACTTCGCCGCTAGCCAGCTTTGGTAGCCAGGATTGCTTTTGTTCTTCTGTGCCAAACGCCAACAACGCCTCAGCAGCAAGATAGATAGAAGAGGAGAATGGAATGGGCGCAAGGCTACGACCAATTTGCTCCGCCACCAGACACAAGGTGGGATAACCCGCACCTACACCGCCATAAGCTTCCGGTATTGCTGTACCGAGCAATCCCATTTCACTGATCCCTTGCCAGACCTCCTGACTATAGGCCGCTTCACCTTCCAGGACCTGGCGCACCACCTTCATATCGCACTGATTGCGTAGGTAGCGCTGGGCTTCATCCCGCACCATCTTCTCATCATCGGAAAAATCGAAATTCACCGTGTATCCCCTGGCTTTTTTGTTGTTGATGCAGCGAATAAAACATGGAACAACTCGCCATGACAATGCCGCCGCTACTGAATCGCCGCTTCTCCGCTTTAACGGCCTAAAGCAGCTAGAACCATCCGCGCTTCAATCTAACTTTGGCCGGTCGCCCCTGGGCACCTTTTGCTTGCACTGGCCCCGGAATCGTGTAGTTTCAGTGCGGTTAAAGGGGGACACATGACACCAACAGAACCCGTCGTCCGCAGGGTCGACTTACCTACCAAACTCTATTATGGCTTCGGCGCTGTGGCGAATGGTGCCAAGGCCAATGGTTTTTCCTACCTGTTGCTGTTCTATTACAGCCAGGTGATTGGCTTGCGGGCAGATCTTGTTTCCCTGGGCATTTTGATTGCGCTCATCTTCGATGCGGTATCAGACCCCTTAATTGGTTACATCTCTGATAACTTCCATTCCAAATGGGGGCGACGTCATCCGTTTATGTACCTGTCAGCAATCCCAGTCTCCATCGCCTACTATTTTATCTGGGCACCACCTCAACTAGATCAGACCACATTGTTTATCTACTTTGTGGCGATGGCGGTCACCATCCGCACTTTGATCACCTTTTACGAGGTACCCGCTACCGCCCTGGTCTCAGAATTGACTGATGACTATGACCAGCGCACAGAAATGTTGAGCTTTAGATACTTTTTTGGCTGGTGGGGCGGCTTAACCATGGCAGTGCTCAACTACCTGGTGTTCCTGCCCGAAGAGAAAGGCGGCCTTGAGTATATTGAAGGCTGGGCTAACTACGGCTTTACCGCCTCTATCGTCATCTTCTTATCCATTATGGTTTCAACCATAGGTACTCATAAACACATACCGAATCTACGCAAACCACCACCCAAGGTGCCATTCAACTTCAACAAAGCGGCCGGCGAGCTAAAAGAAACCTTATCGAACCGTTCGTTCTTTGCGCTGTTTATCTCTGCTCTGCTCACCGCCGTGGCAGCCGGTGTTTCCACCTCTTTGAGCATTTACTTTTCACGACACTTCTGGGAATTCACCAGCACCGAAATTGGCCTGCTTAATCTGCCTTATTTCTTCTCGGCTTTCTTTGCCCTATTCCTGGCACCATTGGTATCGCGCCGCCTCGGTAAGAAAAAAGGCGGTATGATTGTGATGGCCCTGGCGTTTGGCATGTCGCCTTTACCCTATATTTTACGGGTGTTTGGTTTGTTTCCAGAAAACGGCACGGACACTTTGTTTTACACCCTGCTGGTTTTCAACGCGGTGGATGTCACGCTGATTATTATGGCGTCTTCGCTAATTTCCGCGATGATTGCGGATGTTGTGGAGGACAGTGAGTTAAAAACTGGGCGTCGCTCCGAGGGTATTTTCTTCGCCGCTAACAGCTTTGCACAAAAGGCAGTGAACGGGCTTGGTGTGGTGGTCGCTGGGCAAATCCTCGCATTTATTCAGTTTCCTACTGGAGCTAAACCTGGCGAGGTACCAGAGTCCACACTGATTGAACTGGCTCTGATCTTTACACCGGTGTTGTGGTTCTTCTACTTCGCTTCTATTGCCGTACTCAGCATGTATCAAATTAACCGTGAGGCACACACGGAAAACCTTCGCCGATTGGCTAGCGGTGAGGGCAAAGCTGCCACGACCCAAAGCTAAAAAAAGGAAAACGCTATGGACCTTGGAATCTGCGTCGCTTCACACATATCTGACATTGACTACATTGTTCACGCTGAATCTCTCGGCTACAGCCACGCCTGGTTGGCTGATAGCCAGATGATTTGGTCCGATTGCTACGCCACACTGGCGCTCGCCGCATCGAAAACCAGCCGCATAAAATTAGGTACAGGTGTTGCGATCACTGGGACGCGTCCTCCTGCGGTAAATGCTGCGGGGATTGCCACCATTAATGCCCTGGCACCGGGCCGAACCTTCTTTGGCGTTGGTGCTGGCAATACTGCTATGCGCATCATGGGCTTACCGCCACACAAGATAAAAGAGTTAGATAGATACCTGACGGAAATAGCGCCGCTGCTCCGGGGCGAGGAATCCCTGGTGCAGTTTGGCGATCACAGTTCCCTGATCCGCCATATCATGCCGGATGACGGCTTTGTGAACTTTGCCGATCCTATTCCCATGTATGTTTCCGGGTTTGGTCCCCGTTCCCTGGGTTTAGCTGGCAAACATGGTGACGGAGCCGTCGTGGCATTTGCTGCTAGCCCAGGAGCCCTGGAATCCATGTGGACCATGATTGAAGCCGGTGCAGAACAAGCCGGCAAGCAAATACAACGAGATAATTTTTACCTCAGCGCTCTCACCACCATGGTAGTGTTAGATGAAGGCGAAGCCATTGATTCGGACCGAGTCAAACATGAATGCGGCGCGTTCGCTATGGCCGCTGTGCACTACGCCTATGATCAATACCGAAACTTTGGCCATCAGCCGCCGAATCATCTGGCAGGCATCTGGGATGAGTACACCAGCCTTGTGGAGCGCGTACCAGAAGAACGCCGTCACCAGCGTATCCATGCAGGTCACAACTGCTGGGTGATTCCCGAGGAAGAAAAGTTTGTTAACGCAGACACCATCAGCGCCAGTTGTCTCGTGGGCACCAAAGATCAGCTCATTGACCAACTCAACGCCTTAGCGGAGAACGGCCTGGACCAGGTGATGTTATTGCCACCGTTTGATCCGCGTTACGATGTTATTAACCGTGTCGCACAGGATATACTACCGAATATTTAGTCCCCTCTGGAGATTCAGTTTTGTTACACCGCGTAATCCAAAATCCATTGTGCGTAAGCATTTTTCTCAGTGTTGCGTTTGTCTCAGCCCCAGCTTTGGCCGAACCGAAGACCGCTGTGGCGGACAACGGGCGCGAAGTGATTCTCAAAGAAAATGGTAAATGGGAATACGCCAACGACGATATCTACGCCACCACACCAGATGGCGAGCGCGTTCGATTACAACCCGACCAAAGCTGGCAAAAAGTCGATAGCGATGAAGCACCAGTGCTGCAACCAGTTGTGGTGAACACCGTCCAGCGTGACAGTGTCCAAATTGATGAACTCAATGCTCGTGTGGTTTTAGACACCGTGGTTATTGAAAACCAGCGAGAAACCGTGGGTAAGAACAAACGGCTGCGATCGAATCTGGTGTTTTATCTTGATGCCGAGGGAATTACGCAAACTCCTGCAGCGGAGCAACTGACTGTGCAGGACAGTCGCGGCCGCGACTATCCTGTGTTTGCCGTGACCCGTGGCACAGCTCTAATTGGCCAACAACCCAGGCTCATTATCCGCGCCAAAGGCGCACCACGCTGGTGGGGTGTTAAATTCTTTAATTTGACCGTTGCCAAAGGCGCCATGGGTAACAGCGAGCTGATTGAATTACGTAAGTCTATGAACGACGTACTTCGCAAAGAGGTCACTGAACTGCCTGAGGACAATCTGTAGGCTCAGGGCTGTTTATCAGCTCAGGGCTGTTTGCTAGCTCAGGGCTGTTTATCAGCTCAGGGCTGTTCCACCAGCAACAAAGCCTCGCGGCAGGCGGGGCGCTGATACATGCGGTCGCGATAGGCCAGCAGATTGTCATCCACTTGCATACCAAATCGTTCCGCCCAGTTGAGGGTTTGCCCTAACAAGACGTCTGCCAGAGTAAAGTCATCACCCAGGGCGCAGGGTTTGTTTTGCCAGAGTGCCTGCAAGGCTACTTGAGATTTTTCGAATTCCCAGGCCGCCGTTTTTAGAACTGGTTCATGCCGCTGCGCCTCTGGTAAAAGTCGCATATGTTTGCCGATGGTCCAAAGGGGCTGCTCTAGATCCGTCATAATAAAATAACAAAGATTATCGTACTCCGCGCGACCCTTTTGATCCGTCGGAATTAGCTTGCCGGAAACAGCACCGGCATAGTTAACAATTGCCGCACTCTCTGTGAGCACCAGATCACCGTCAACCAGTGTCGGCACCTTGTTTTGGCTATTTAGGTTGGCATAGCCTGGCTCAAGCTGGTCTTTATCAGCGTGAATGTAGTCAAACGCCACGCCGCATTCCAACAACGCCCAGACCCCACGGAAAGATCTTGATTGACCTCGGCCATATAACTTCATATTTACCTCTCAAAAAATGTCAGGACGCCCAACAAGGCAACACTAGCCGCTAATCACTGCTTCTGGAAACTGCGGCAAACTTCGCCAGAATTCAGGATCGTGACCGTAGTAGATTTTCGCGCCTTTGCTTTCAAGGTTTTTTAGCTTCTCAAAACTCGCCAACATTTGTTCTGGACTGTAGGACAGTGCTGGCAGTCGCAACTCCTCGAGCGACCGGCGCAAATAACAGGCATCTCCTGCCAGAACGGTCACGGAGTCATTGGTGGTCAACTTTAACGATTGATGTCCTGGAGTGTGCCCCGGTGTTGGAATACATACCACACTACCGTCAGAGAAAATATCATACTCGCCATCGGCGAGAATAAAGTCATGGCCGTGATCCCAGTCCTGATTAAAGAAGCCAATGGTGCCGGCAATTTCTGGATCTTTAGCCGCCTCCAGTTCTTTTCGTTGCACCACAATGGGTGAGTTAGGAATAGCATCATTGCCGCCACAGTGGTCAAAGTGCAGATGGGAATTCACCAAATAAGAAATATCTGACACATCCACATCCAATGCCGCCAGCCTGGCCGCCACATCCTCATTGCTTTCGTAGTGAATATCGAACATGGGGGCCAGCACACCAAGGCGGTCATCGGGGGTTTGCTGCATCGACTTATGGAGACCCGTGTCATACAAAACAAGCCCCCTGGGATGGCGAATGAGATAGCTTGGCACCGGTATTTTGATCTTGCCCGTCTCTCCTTCAAGCATAGAACCCAGGTCCATGGTCATCCAACCACAGGTCATAGCGTGCACTGTTAACATCCGATTCCCCTTTGACTTTTTATCGGCATCCTACCACCACTCATAAAACTTCCGTTAAAAATGCTTGGTTTTAGCTGCCCGGGTGTTAAGATGCCCTCGCTTTGCACCGAAGGTCGTGCAAATCTGCGCGCTTAATACCCCCGCACCTCTAAAATTTATTTCCGCTCTGTTTGGACCTTACTCCTGTTAATTCCGGCTGCAAACATCGCGCAGGAGCATTCCATGTCTTTTAAATCACTTGGCTTAAACGCCGAGATCGTCCGTGCTGTACCCTACGAAAAGCCCTCGCCGATTCAGGCCAAGGCCATCCCTGTTGTCCTCGAAGGTCGCGACCTGATGGCAGGCGCCCAAACGGGCACAGGCAAAACTGCCGGCTTTACTTTACCTATTTTGCACAAACTCAGTGAGAACACCGTCAAAGGCCGCCCCGTGCGCGCCCTGGTGTTAGTCCCCACTCGTGAATTGGCGGCACAAGTCTTCGAGAACGTCCGAACTTACAGCAAAAACCTGAGTATCAGGTCCGCGGTTATTTTCGGTGGCGTAAACATTCGCCCGCAAATCAACCAACTTCGTTCAGGCGTGGATCTATTGATCGCCACACCCGGACGCCTGTTAGATCACGTCAATCAGGGCAACCTGAAACTAGACCAGATTGAAACGCTGGTTCTGGACGAAGCAGATCGCATGTTGGATATGGGCTTTATCCCCGACATTAAGCGAGTTGTGAAACTCGTTCCAGCAAAACGCCAAACACTACTGTTCTCGGCAACTTTCTCACCCGAGATCAAAAAGCTGGCGGCAAACTTCCTAAACAATCCAGCTCAAGTTCAAGTTTCACAAGAAAATGCTACCGCCGACCGCATTGCCCAGGTGGTGCAGCTTGTTGACCAGAAACGCAAACGCGAACTATTGAGCTACATGGTCGGCGCCAACAACTGGGCGCAGGTGCTAGTTTTTACCCGCACCAAGCACGGCGCCAATCGTCTTGCTGGCCAACTGGAAAAAGATGGCATCACAGCAGCAGCAATTCATGGCAATAAAAGCCAGGGCGCTCGCACCAGAGCCCTAAAAGAATTCAAGCAAGGTAAAATCCGCGCGCTGGTTGCTACTGATATTGCCGCTCGCGGGATCGATATTGACCAACTACCACACGTGATCAACTACGAGTTGCCACAAAAGCCCGAGGACTATGTGCACCGAATTGGCCGTACCGGTCGTGCGGGCCGTGAGGGCGAAGCAATCTCTTTTGTTTGCCGTGAAGAAACCAAGCAGCTACGTGATATTGAGAAGCTACTGAAGTTTGCAATCCCACAAGCCACCACGGAAGGTTTTGAACCGGACGGTGCGCCATTGAGTAAACTGAAATCCGAGAAACCCGCACGCAAGCCCAATAGCGGTGGTAACCGTGGCCGTACTCAGCAGCGCATCGAGGCTGATGGCGGCGGCAATCGACGTAAACGACCAAGCCGAAACAGGAATCGTAAGCCTGGCGGCGAGCAAGGCAATTCCCGACGTAGACAGTCTAACAATAAAGCGAAGTCAGCCTAGTTAGCTCACTTAGTATGGGAGCGCTTCCTTCGAAGTACTCCTCTTTGGCTACTGTTAATCCTCCGGGTATTGAATAACTTCGGTGTAAACCTGACCTCCATTTAACATCCAACACCAAGAAATCATTAGTGCATCGGCCTGTTCCATTGAGATCGCCACAGCGGCTGGGAATTGAAAAGCTTAGGCTGACACCGGTGCGCTTCAGGAGGGGGCATGTCCCTCTGGCGTAAAGCCGTCGGGAAATACCCCCATCCAGCACGCGCTATTCGGTGGACCGGGGTTGCTGGTGTTGGATATTAGATAAACAGTTTCTGACTGAGGACTTTGGAAATCTTCCACTCTCTAATATCAAACACCAAGATACGCGGTGATTGATTCGTGCGCGCTGCGGGGGGTATGTGCCGACGGCTTTACGCCCGAGGCATTTCGCCCGCTGAAGCATCGTAAAAACTAGACCTCTCGAGTATCAAACACTAAAAAACGATTACTTCATCGGCCTGTTCCATTGAGATCGCAACAACGGCTGGGAATTGAAAGCTTAGGAGATACCGGTGCGCTTCAGGCTGTCCCTTCCGTGAGCCGTCGGGAAAGCCCCATCCATACGCTGGTCTGATGACCGTATTTTGGGCATAAAGATATTAGATATACGGTGCGCCTTGATAACTTTGGAAAACCCCTCTCTCTAATATCCAATGCCAAGAATCACGGTAAATGATTCGCGCGCGCTGCGGGGGGTATGTGCCGACGGCTTTACGCCCGAGGCATTTCGCCCCCCGCTAAAGCGCATCGGTACAAACTCGACCTCTATCCAATATCAAACAACAGGAATCTCGGTACGAGACCCACTATAGCGCATTGGTACAGACTGGATGTCAAACAATCGGATTAAACGCCGTCAAACTATCAAGCTGCGACACCCCCAGCCCATTCCCAGGAAACACATTTTGAAAGTTACCCTGCTCCCCGTGCAATGCCATATAGTTCAAGACAACTAGCTGCACCAACTGATTCACATTGTTTGCCGCCGGACTAGAAGCAGTTTCAACCGAGCCATCGGAACGAAACCAACCAAGTTGTTGATGCTGCGCTTGCTCCGCCGCTGTGCCACCAAGTAGCTGCGGCCTACCTGCCGGGTTGTACACCATGAAGAACGAGGCAGCGGTGGATTGATTGTCGCCTGTCCACTCACCTTTGCCGCGACCCTCGACACTGTCATCAATACGGCCATTGCTTGCCACTGAGCCATCGCTGAATACATATAACATGAGGGGCACACCGAGCCGCGCAGCATACTCCAAACAGGCACCCATACATCGCCCGGCCCGCAAGTCACGAATTTCCCCGGTACCGCGTTCACCGGTGTGGTAATCAAAGCCGCCCATGGTGATGCAGCCAGCCCCGGCGAAACCGTTTAGCACGAGTTTCATGACCGAGGCGGTTTTTTGGAACTCTCGTTCACCGTTGAATTCATCGCTACTGAATATGCCACCTGGGCCAACAATATCCGGGTCAATCTCGGGGTTGAGGGCGCTAGGGTCACCAAATCGATCAGCGAGATCGGCGCTTTTTACATAACCACAGCGGACGAGGTCCTTGATCACATCATCCCGGGTAATCTGGCTGCTGACCCGGTTTAGTTTTAAGTCTGAGATTCTTTGGATTGACTCCATCACGGCCACGGCATCAGCCTGGGACAACAGGCCAATTAAGTCGCCAACATCCACAAGCCCGGTAACATCAGATGGGCGATCTACTTTGGTAGGTCGCACTGCTGGGTCAAATAGTTCTTGTGGCGCCATGGAGTTGCCACCGGAATCAGAACTGCGGGAACCAAT
>JBKAGC010000005.1:0-43123 GCA_046290215.1 Pseudomonadales bacterium
CATTATGACGATCCGTTCTTCGGTATTGATCGCGAGGACGATTTAACGGCATTTTCGGTGGGTGCGACATTTAACAAATTTCCCGCTGACGATTGGGTGACCACGGTCAAGATGAGCTATAGCGAAAAAGACTCAGACTTGAGCATTTACGAATTTGATCGCCTGGAAACTGGCGTCACTTTGCAGAAGTTGTTTTAAGGGGAGCTAAAAGATGAAGATACGAATGAGTAACATCCAGGCTCTCTTACTAACCATTGCATTGGGGCTTGGTATCAACGCGCCCGCCATGGCTAATGTGGGCAAGGTCTTGTACTCCATTGGTGTGGTCACCGTGGAAAAGCCAGCTATCAGTAATCTGCGCCGTGGTGCCGTGTTAGAAGAAGGTGATGTCATCGTCACTGGACCAAAAGCTTATGTGCAAATCCGTATGGCGGACGGCACAAAGTTTGCCATCAAGCCTGACACCCGATTTATCATTGAGGCATTTGAAGCGCCGGCCACAGACACTGAACCAGCCATTGGTGCTGGGACCGCGCTGCGGGCTAGCTTCAATCTTGAAAAGGGCTCTTTGCGCAGCTTGTCAGGTACCCTGGCAAAACGCGCACCAGACACCTATCAGGTCTCAACTCCTTCTGCGGTGATTCGAGTTCGAGGTACTAACTGGATTGTGGGTACTGATGCTACTGGCGCTACTTCCACGGGTGTTTCGGAAGGTGCGACAACCATGACGAATGGTGGTGGTACTTTGAATCTGTCACAAAACCAATACGGCTTTGCGGCAAGCTTTAATAGCCCGCCGCAGCGACTCACAGCGCCTCCGACCATTCTTCAAGACGGTGGTCTAAATAACCTGGAAGAGTCCGAAGAGGAAAGCGATGGCGACGGTGATGGTTCGGGCAACGGCTCCGGTAATGGCAATGGTGGTGACGGAGAAGGCAACGGTGGTGATGGCGAAGGCTCTGGCAGCGGTGAAGGCTCTGGCGGCGGCGGCGAAGGCTCCGGCGGTGGCGGCGAAGGCTCCGGCGGTGGCGGCGAAGGTTCTGGCGGTGGCGGCGAGGGCTCCGGCGGTGGCGGCGGTTCTTCAGGTGGCGGTGGCTCTGGTTCTGGCTCCGGTGGTTCGACCCCAGGTGGCGCAGCCGGATCTATGGCAAGTGCCCGTACCGGTTCAATAGGTACTGGTGGTACAGGAACACCGGGTGCTGGAGTTGGCGGTGGCACGATTGGTGGTGGTACCTCCTTCGCAAGTACAACTACAACCACCAGGACAACAACGACAACCAATACACCGGTCCAGCAAATTACTACCAGCGGCACAACCGATGGTGGCACAGGATCAGGTACACCCGTTGATTTGACTGGTGGTGGTCAAGACGTAATTGATGCCGTACAAATTACCGAGCGCGGTATGGGCTTTGCGATACAAGGTCGAGCGGTAGGCATTAATACCAATAATGACACTGCGACGTTCGACGCTGCTAACAGCTTGACTGGGTTTGATGAGATTGCCGACAGTACAACCACGAGTTACGCACTTGGCACGGCGAGCAATCAAAATGTTGGCTTTGATCCTTTCACTAACATTCGCTGGGGCCGCTGGGCTGAAGGCGTGGCAACACAAACTACAGGTGGCACGGCGACAGATTTAGACCTGGCAAACGAGAGTTTGCATTGGATTATTGTTGATGCCAACGAGACGATTCCTACCCAGGTGGTGACCGGCAGTGCCAACTACACGTTGGTGGGTAACACTGATCCCACGGACGCCGCGGGCAATGTTGGTGTGTTGGGCTCAGCCAGCTTTAGTGCTGATTTTACCAACGCCAGTGTGCAATCAAATGTGCAGTTGGGCATTAATAACCAGAATTGGAATGCGACCGGCACGGGCTCTATTAACTCCACTTTCTTCAATGGCCTGTACAACACAGTGTCTGTGAACGGTGCGACTGCGGGGAACAGTGGATCATTTGGTGGGGCATTTGGTGGCTTTGGCGCCAATGGCGTACCCACTGGTGCGGGCCTGACTTATCAGCTAACCAATGGCACAACAGTGGTTAGTGGTGCAGCAGTATTTAACACCTCTGGCGCAGACCAGTAGGGCAGGGGTAGAGGATGGATAAGATGATTAAGCATGTAAATTGGAAGCCTTTGTCTGTGTTAACCGCGAGCTTGCTGCTGGCTGCTTGTGGTGGCGGTGGCGGCGGTGGTAGTGATGCCGGTGTGGCAGCGCCACCTGCGGGTAATCCGAGCAACCCGGTAACGACGCCCACAAATCCAGGGGGGTCGACCACTACAGTTACCGGTGCGATTACCAAGGGCCCCGTATCGGGAGCCACAGTACAACTGTTTGAGATAGATCAGTTTGGTAACCCGGTGGGTCCAGCTATCGCTAGCGGTGTCAGTGGTGACGATGGTAGTTTCCAGGTCGATTTAACCACTATTGACGCCTCTGCGGACCTCTTGCTGGTGGCAAGCGGTGGTTCCTTCCTGGATGAATCGGACCAGGAAACCGACGTGAACTTAAAGCGGCGCATTGAGCTTGGCGCTAACGATACTTTCCTGTCGCTTTTGCCAGCAGGTCAATCGGCCGTGGCCGTGACGCCATTTACTACCGCGTTGGTTCTCAGAGGCCGCATTCTAGGTGGTCCTGATGGTACCTTTGCAGCTAAGTTTGCGGATGCCAAGGCAGCGTTTGATGCCCAGGCCGGTTTCGACGTGCTTGCGACGATTCCTGCAAATCCAGTGGCACCCGAGGCAACTGCCACAGAAGCACAAAAACAATACGCTTTGCTGCTTGGTGGTATTGCTAACCTGATTAACAATGTGGCAATTCAAAGCGGTGCTGCAGCGCCTACTTACGACATGGTGGTAGCAGTTACATTTGATCTGGTGGATGGCCAGTTTGATGGCCAGTACTTTGGGCAAACCAGTGTTCCAGGTTCTGGTGAAACGCCAGTCCAATTGCCGCAAAATTTGAATTTTAGTGAAGAAGTAAACCGCTTTCGCAATAACAACTTTGCCAGCTTTGACGGCACTGCCTTACCAACCATTGAGGTTGCCACCTTTGCGAATAATTTGCCCACTGCAAATGCTGGTGCGGACGTTACTGTAAATCAAGCTGTAGCTGGCCAACTTGATGGTTCTGCCAGTAGTGACCCAGATAGTGGGTTGTTCTATAGCTGGGAGCAGACTGCCGGTACACCGGTCACCCTGGATAATAATCAAATTGTTAACCCTTCATTTACAGCACCAGCACGGCTGGTTGGTAACGAAACCCTGACATTTGAGCTGACCGTGATCGATACGGTGGGTTTTACTTCTGTTGATACGGTAGATGTTTCAGTGGTTGGTGCTTTACCTAATGATTTTTATGTGGTGGATGAAGGTAGTGTAGGTGAGCCGGGTGTAGGTCTTGATATTGACGGCGGCGGGCGGGTTACCCTCACCGACGCCACTACCGGTACGTTGTTTACCGATATAGGTCCGCAACCTTTTACTTATTCGGTTAGTGGCAACGCTCTCACCATCAATTTTAATACGCCATTCCCGCAGGACGATTTTGACGAAGAGCGCGACCCAGATGGGGACGGTGTGTTCGACTTCTTGCTAGTTGAAGAGCGAATAGACCAGTTTGTTTTTACTCTAGTAACAGACAATCCTAATGGCGATGCGCTCACATTGCGCGCTATTGGTAACGAGGTGATTTTGCCGCTTGATGATCCTGCTGCGACGCCACTTGCCATTGTGCCACTAGATGATACGGACCCGATCACTGCATATGATATCGCGCAAGCCACGCCGTTTAGCATTGCCGCAGGGGATAAACGTACCCTGCTGTTTAACGTTGCCGACATCATCGAAACTTTTGAAGACGACGAGTTGTATCCAGAGGTGTTTGAGTTTATTGACGCTACTACTGGTGTCACTCGCGAGTCTAACCAGACCTTTACCTATTCGGTAGATGCTGCAGGTCAGCTTAACGTTACTTTTGCCAACGGCGAGAGCGCGAAGTACATTAACCTCGTGACGCGACCCACTGGTGATGTCATTGGCACGGAATATACTTTAACGGAACCATTTTTCCCCGATGACTCAACGAGTTATGTTGATGCAGTATTGTCGTTTCCGGAAAATCAGGCCGTTGCCAAACCGACCACATTAGCGGAAGCCGCTGGTGTTTACAGCGGTCTGATTTCGAGTGACTTGATCGATGATGGTGCCAGGGCCGATGTGCGCCTGAACCCAGACGGCACTGGTTCGGTGAACATTGAAACTCTGACTTCAACCAGCCGGTTCTTCGATTTTGATGAGGTATTCAGTGCGCGGAGTAGTTTTGGTGTGTGCTGGTCCCTCGATGCAGCTGGCAATATCGTTGTGAATCGATCTTTTAGTTTGAACTTGGCTTTTCCGAATAGTTTCAGTTCAGAAACAGATCCGGCCTTCTGTTCTGGTTTAACTGAAGACCGAATCGACTTTAAATTTGTCTTAACGCAATTTGATTCTGACGGTACGACGTTTAAGTTTTTTGATATAGGCAGCGAGAACAGATGCGCCTTTATTCCAACGTCTGATTGTCTAGAGACACCAGAACTGGTGCGAACTGGGACGGGCTTAAGAGTCAACACCAGGGTACCGCTCACCGCAACACCGCCAGTGGCTGCGCTTGACCCGGTGCAAACTCCTGAAGCGACGCCGGTAACGATTGATTTGGTAGCGAATGACATTGCCCGGGATAACCCAATTGATCCCTCTAGTGTGCAACTCGGTCGGGGCCCTTTCCAGGGCACCATCACCAGTTTTGATCAGGCGACAGGTGTGTTGGTTTACACCCCTGATCCAGGTATCCGAAGTGACCTGATTGAATACACGGTAGCTGATACCGCAGGCAATCGATCGCAAATTCAAATTACGCAAATCGATATTAATCCGTGTGCGGAAATTGATGGCGTGCAGGGCTTCTTTAATGTCTTCACTAACGATTGTGATTACGGTGGACTGGGAGGTCCGGGTTCACCTGTGCTAACGGATGTGTCATTCGGTCCATTACCACGCGGTGGCGTACACATCTTTAACGATTCTCTGGTGATTGGTGAGGATTACAATACCGATGCGGATCTTGCCGCGGCAGGCATTACCCAGGGTGGTGATGGTCCAAGCTTAAATATTGCGGCCGGCACAGTGATGGCCTTTAGCAATCCATCCAGTGTTGTTTCTGTTAGCCGTGGTTCGCAAATTAATGTCGGCGGCACGCCAACAGACCCGGTTATTATGACTTCTATGACTGACGTGCTGAGTAAACGTGATGTTGATGGCGGTCTGCCAGGTTTCCAGGCTTACAATAACAATGGCCAGTGGGGCGGTTTGGTGATTCAGGGTTTTGGCCTGGTGAATGATTGTCTTTACTCGGGCTCCGTGGCCAGCAACGATTTGGCCTTGAGCGGTGAGTGTCACTTTGAAGCGCCAAGCCAATTGGGTCACTTTGGCGGCGCAAACAATGCGGATAACTCCGGTGCGATCAACTACTTACAGATTCGTTACGCTGGTGGCTTTGTCGGATTAGAAAATTCCGGTGGTTTAGCGTTAGGTGGCGTTGGTTCTGGCACCAGCATCAGCCACGTCCAGGTTTACTCGGTGGACGGCGATGGTATTCAGCTAGCGGGCGGCGAAGTGGATTTGCAAAACGTCATCTCCCTTTATGCTGAGGAAGCAGGGATCATAGCGGAATACGGTTATTCTGGTTCTGTGAGTAATGCGCTGATTATTCAAGACAAGCGAAGCGGTGAGTTTTGTGTTGATACTGCGGGCGCTGACCCGGATGTGTTTACACCGGCACAGATCGATGGCTTGATCGCGCAGGGTATCAACACCCAACCGGTTTACAGCAACTTCACCTGTGTGATCTCTAGCGATAGCTTTGGCGGTGTTCCCGGCGTTGGTTTCGACTTTATCGACGGCGCTCACGGCACTCTGGTGGATTCCGTTGCGTTTACCCCGGGCATCGATCGCTTCACCAATTACTGTGTAGACGTGAACGATCAATCGTTGCAAGCCATTCAGGACGGAGATTTGAATGTCACAGCGAATGCCTTTGCTTGTCCTTCGACAACTATGAACCAACTGCCAAACTTTACACCATTGCAGTCGTTCCTCGTCGCTTCTGGAAACTCGTTTGCAGCGCTGACTCCCGGTAGCGCTAACCCTGCACCAGTGGCGAGCGCGGCAACTGGCAATGTATTGGTGGAAGGTTCGCCGCTGATTTTTACCCCGCCCGTTGCCAATATTTCCATCGATGGTTCGCCAGCAGGTATCACACCGGTTGGATCATTTATCGGTGCCGTACAGCAAAGTGCTGACTGGACCGATGGCTGGACGTTTGGTTTGCGCCCAGGGTCACGGTTAGCGCCTCTCTGGTACGAGCTGCCGATTCTGGACGTGCCGACCTTTGTTCCAGCACCGAAAGGTCAGGTGGTGACACTAGATGCGAGCCAATCCGTGAGTAACAACGGCGGCTTGACCTTCCAGTGGAACCAACTCAATGGTGATCCAGTGAACTTTACCAACCCAACCAGTGCCTCGACCCAGTTGACGGTTCCTGGTACTGGTACTAATTTGACCTTCTCGCCAGGGGTAACACAGTTGGAGCTTGTGGCCACTGACGCGGCTGGTGTGGTAGCCAAGGAGGTCATCGACTTGTTTGCCGAGGCTTCCATACCGCAAGATTTCTATGCGGCAACAGAGTTCATTATTCCGTTCCAGTTCAATCGTAAGATTGGTAGTGGCCCGCGCATTCAATTACTTGATGATACCAACGGTATTTACATCAATGCGGAAGGACAAACGCCATTTACCTGGACAGATACCGCGACGGATTTCACCATGGACTTTACCGCGAGCGGTGGCTTGATTTCTGGTCCAAACACCAGTTTCGAGGATGTTGATGGCGATCCACAAAACGGCCAGGAAGAGATTACCCGCACCGTGCAAACGGACACCATCGTGTACACCCTGGTGAGTGACAATGGTCCGAAGAAGATTTTCGATGTGACCTCAACAGGTATTGAATCGATTTTCAATGTGACGGGAGATGTTGCTCTGCCGGATGAAACGTTTGTCAGTGAGTTAAGCCAGAACGAGCAAAAGGCGGTTGTTGGCGTTAACAATGGCGTTTTCTTTGAGCTTGATGGCGGTGAACTCATTACGTTACAAACCAACGTGTCCCCAAGTATTCCCACCTTGTTTAATCCGAACTTGTTACGGGAAGATCGACTGTCCTTTAACTCTGACGGGACGGGTTTTGCCGCACTCAAGAACACCCCGTTCTTCTGGGATATGTTTGATGGCAATGTTTTAACTATTAACTTTAATGACGGTGAATCTGCGGAATACGTCAAACTATTCGACGGTGAACTGGGCGACGCCTTTGGTGTCACCTACACCAAGCAAAATGGTGACGTTGTGGCGGACACGGAGGCTTCCATTGAAAATAATCCGCTGATTGATTTCAGTACTCAGGCAAGTGTGGCTGGTATTTACACCACCAATGAAGCGGTTGAACTGAACGATGGCTCGTTCGTGGATGCCAAGTTGATGTATCGACTCCATCCCGATGGCTCCGGTCAGTTGGAGATCGAGGAGATTGATCTCGCAACCGGAAATACGGTGTTTATTAATATCAGCGCCAATGGTATTTGCTGGCAAATGGAAAGCGCCAATCGAATCATCTGGTATCGAACGCCTTCACAGGATCAGCAATTCCCAGGCGTTAATGTGCCAAGCATTTCCACCTGTTCGCTGCTTAATACCAGTGTGCCAGATAACACGTTGATTAACTTCCAGCGTAATATTGATCTGTTTGATATCAATTCAAACGGTCAATTGCTGACCTTCACTGAAAATCTGAGCAATCAGATCAACCTTGATCCCGAAACTGGAGACAATACCGTTGTTGAGTTCACGGATACGTTTATTCGTAACTTTGAGCCAGTGGTGCCGTTCCTGGGTAATCCGCCGTTAGCGGTGGCAGACTCCTTTACGATCAGTCTAGGTATTCCCACCACCGAGAATGTGATTTCTAATGATATTCAAGGTGACGCAACCATTGATCCCACCACGGTGACCATTGTTACCCCGCCCCAGCAGGGCACGGCGACTGTGAATCCAACCACGGGTGAGATTACCTACACATCGGACCCGGGCTTTACCGGCACAACTGATTCTTTGCAGTATCGTGTCCTGGATATGAATGGCAATGAGTCAACGATTGGATTTGTGATCTTTACTGACGGTGCTCAGGTCTAAATAAGATTGTCGACAGGAACAAAAAACGCGGGTTTATCCCGCGTTTTTTTTGTCCGCTGATTACTAGGCAGCAAGGTGGTTTAAGCGTGCCCTGGCAGCGGCATATTCTTTTGCAAGCCGATTCACTAGTTCAGCCGCAGGCACCACGTTGTCCACCGCACCAATCCCCTGGCCGCAGCCCCAGATGTCCTTCCAGGCCTTCGATTCTTGATTGCCGCCTGAGCCAAAATTCATTTTCGAAGGATCACTTTCCGGTAGGTTCTGCGGGTCCAATCCTGCCGCGGCAATGGACGGCGCCAGATAGTTGCCGTGCACCCCGGTAAATAAGTTGGTGTAGACGATATCGTTAGCAGCGTAGTCCACCAGGGCTTGCTTGTAACCTGGATCTGCGTTGGCCTCCTCTGTAGCAATAAAGGCAGAACCCACATAAGCCAGATCAGCACCCATGGCCTGAGCAGAAAGCACGGCAGCGCCATTGGCAATTGACCCGGACAACAACAGCGGTCCATCGAACCAGGCACGAATTTCCTGCACTAGCGCGAAAGGTGATAGAGCTCCAGCATGACCGCCGGCACCGGCGGCGACGGCGATCAAACCGGTCGCGCCTTTCTCAATCGCTTTTTTGGCAAAGCGATTGTTGATCACATCGTGCAGAACAATACCGCCGTAGGCTGTTATGCGCTGGTTGACCTCTTCGTTGGCCCCCAGAGACGTGATCACAATCGGCACCTGATACTTCTCGCACAGAGCGAGATCCTCTTCCAGGCGATTATTGGACTTGTGCACGATGAGATTCACGGCGAAGGGAGCGCAACCCTCATCCTCTGTTGCTGCGCTAATTTGCTGCAACCAGCTTTCAAAAATTTCGGTGCTGCGGGCGTTCAGAGATGGGAAGGAACCCACAACCAGTGACACTGGACAATGACCAGGTCTGGGTTGGAGATAATAAACAGCGGCGAACCAATCACAGGTACGCTCAGGTTTTGCAAAATGCTGGGTAGTGACATGGGGGCTCCTTGAGTGAGTTATATGCAATTAATTGCATAATAAGGGCAAAACAAACTCTTATGCAAATAATTGCATATAACTTTTGCTTCCATTAATGTGCCTCTATGGCTCTCAATCACGCGATTCTTACTGCACTGCTGGACCGGGAACTCACTGGCTATGAGTTAGCGAAGGAATTTGATGTTTCTTTAGGCTTCTTCTGGCAAGCATCCCATCAGCAGATTTATCAACAGCTAAAGTCCCTAGCGGTAGATGGGTTATTGGCGGTGACTGAAGTGCCCCAGGCGGGTAAGCCGGATAAGAAGCTGTACGGTATTACCGAGGCAGGTCGTGAGTTTCTGGCCCAATGGGTTGCGGGAGAAACCCGCCGTAAACCTGCCAGGGATGATCTATTTGTCAAACTGTACAACCTGGGTAGTGCCGATCAAGCCCTGTTAATCGCCGCTGTGCAGCAACGACTGGAAGAACATCAGGCAAAGCTTGAGTTGTATGAAAAGATTCGACTGCGGGGTTACCAAGATCCTTCGAGCCTCTCGCAACGCCGGCTTGGCATGTATTTGGCGCTGCTTGCGGGCATCACCCAGGAGCAAGGTTTTATCAACTGGTGCAAAACGGCGCTGGAGCTATTGCAATCCAGTACTAGAAACTAGCGTAACAATGTCATATCCCCATCTTTCAATGACGAATGCTTTTGTTATGACTGTGCTGGTAAAGAAAACACTTCGCAATATGCTAACGCTCGTTTCAACTTTGCTGCTGGCGGGCTGCGCATCAACCTCCGCACCTGCCATTAGGACCATGGATTATGTGGATCTGGACCGCTTTGCTGGCGAATGGTTTGTCATCGCCGTGATCCCTACCTTCCTTGAGAAGCAAGCTTATAATGCCGTGGAGATCTATGCGCCCCCCGAAGACGGTGTTGTGCGCACAACCTTCCGTTTTAACGAGGGTGGTTTCGACGGACCGCTCAAAGAGTACACGCCGACGGGCTTTGTTCGCGAAGGCACCGGCAATGCAGTGTGGGGTATGCAGTTTGTCTGGCCTATCAAAGCGGAATACCGAATCGTTTATGTGGATGACGCTTATGAAGTCACCATTATTGGTCGCAGCAAGCGAGATTATGTGTGGATTATGGCAAGGCAGCCAGAACTGAGTGAGGAAACCTACGCGCGCTTAACCCGCATTGTCGCGCAGGAAGGCTATGATGTTGATAAACTGCGAGTCGTCCCCCACCGGAAGTCCCCATGAGGTTTAAAAGCCAGTCGTTTGATCATGCCGATCAAGACAAGATCGGTGTTCTGATCACCAATCTTGGTACGCCGGATGCCCCGAATAAGTCAGCCTTGCGGCGTTATCTAAAGCAGTTTCTATCAGACCCCAGGGTAGTAGAAATACCGCGCCTGGTCTGGATGCTAATTTTACACGGCATCATTTTAAACGTACGCCCGGCCCGGTCGGCTGAAGCTTATGCCTCTGTTTGGAGTGATGAGGGGTCACCGCTGCTGGTGCATACCAAAAACCAGGCCGAGGCTTTGCAAAAGCGTCTGGCAAAGATCGATCATGTGGTGGTAGAAATGGCAATGCGCTACGGTCAGCCTTCCATACCACAAGCATTAGATAAATTGTTAGACGGTGGTGTCCGCAAGCTTTTAGTGCTGCCGCTCTACCCTCAGTATTCAGGTAGCACGACAGCGTCAACATTTGATGCGCTGGCAGACGACTTTACTAAGCGGCGATGGTTGCCAGAGTTAAGATTCGTCACGCACTACCATGACCATCCGCAATACATCGCAGCGGTGGCTAACAAAATTGCAGCCCATTGGCAGGAACATGGCCGTGCGGACAAACTGGTGTTCTCATTTCATGGTGTACCAAAAAGCTATCTTGAGAACGGCGATCCTTATCACTGTGAGTGCCACAAAACTGCGCGCCTGGTGGCGGAATACCTGAATCTCTCTGAGCAGGAATATATCGTGGTGTTCCAGTCCAGGTTCGGTTACGCCGAATGGTTGCAGCCATATTGCGATGAAACTATGAAAACGCTGCCCACAGAGGGCGTGAAATCGGTTCAGGTGGTGTGCCCCGGGTTTGCCGCCGACTGCCTGGAAACCATTGAAGAAATTGACGTGGAGAATCGCGAATATTTCCTGGCTGCTGGAGGTGAGCGGTTTGAATACATCCCGGCCCTGAACAGCGACGATGCTCATATTGATATGCTGCAGCAACTCATCGAAGAAAATATGCTGGGTTGGCAGGTGGCGGTGGACGAAACCCGTGCCGAACGGGCGAAAAACTTTCCATAGCGGAATATATTACATGCTAATTATTCTTTAGAATTCTGGTTGCTTGCCTGCCAATATGCTTCTCGTGTCATTCAACAACTATTTGTAACAACATTTCGCAACAACCAGTCGAGAGCATAAGACCATGAACAATCCAGAGATGATCCTCCAGGCAGAACCGGCCCACTTCGATAGTGCGGAGCTGAAGAAGCAGGTGATTTATCGCGATGTGGATGATTCTCTGTCGGAATGGGAACGAGCGCGAATGACGTCGAAGACCTGGTCAATGGAACAAGACTAAAACGCTTCGGCAAAAGACGTTGAAAAGGCAGCATTCGCTGCCTTTTTTGTGCGCGAAATGAATGTAGGCACGCAAGCCGGGCGGCAAAAATGTTAAAATTCGCGCCCTTTGAAGCAAGGCGACGCGTGATCTATGAACGAGAACTACCGAAAATCCCTACCAGGCACAGCCCTCGACTACTTTGATACGCGCGAGGCTGTGGAGGCCATTAAGCCTGGCAGCTACGATCAGCTACCGTTTACATCTAAAGTCCTCGCGGAAAATCTGGTCCGGCGCTGTGACCCGGAAGCCTTACAGGATTGTCTGACACAGATAGTTGAAACGAAACGAGAGCTCGACTTTCCCTGGTTTCCCGCCCGGGTGGTTTGTCACGACATTCTCGGCCAAACAGCGCTAGTAGATCTTGCGGGCCTACGTGATGCCATTGCAGAGAAAGGCGGCGACCCGGCGCAGGTGAATCCTGTGGTGCCCACGCAGCTTATTGTTGACCACTCCCTGGCGGTTGAACATCCAGGATTTGATCCCGACGCTTTTGAAAAAAACCGCGCCATTGAAGACCGCCGCAACGAGGACCGTTTCCACTTTATTAACTGGACTAAAACCGCCTTTGAGAATGTGGATGTGATTCCACCGGGCAACGGCATTATGCACCAGATCAATTTGGAGCGTATGTCGCCAGTGGTGCAAATCAAAGATGGCGTGGCTTTTCCCGATACTCTAGTGGGTACCGATAGTCACACCCCCATGGTAGATGCTCTAGGTGTGATTGCAGTGGGCGTGGGTGGTCTTGAGGCGGAAAGTGTCATGCTAGGCCGGGCGTCGTATATGCGACTGCCGGATATCATTGGCGTGGAGCTGACCGGCAAACGCCAGCCAGGCATTACCGCCACAGACATCGTGCTGGCCATTACGGAATTCCTGCGGGAGCAGAAGGTTGTCTCCAGCTATCTTGAGTTTTACGGTGAGGGTGCCTCGGCCCTAACTCTGGGTGACCGCGCCACCATTTCCAATATGACGCCTGAGTTTGGTGCCACGGCAGCCATGTTCTACATCGACCAGCAAACCATTGAGTATTTGACCCTGACGGGCCGTGACCCAGAGCAGGTCAAACTGGTAGAAACTTATGCGAAGCAAACCGGACTCTGGGCTGATGCCATGACCGGTGCCAAATACGAACGGACTTTGACCTTTGATCTGTCCACAGTTGGCCGCAATATTGCTGGTCCCTCTAACCCCCACCGCCGTGTGGCAACCAGTGACCTGCAGAAAGCGGGCGTGACTTTGCCCAGTGGTTTGCCGGCGGACAACGGCGATGGTTTGATGCCAGATGGCGCGGTGATTATTGCTGCCATTACCAGCTGTACTAATACCAGTAATCCCCGTAACGTGATTGCTGCTGGCTTGCTGGCAAAGAACGCTAACGAGCGCGGCCTGCTGCGCAAGCCCTGGGTGAAAAGTTCGCTAGCGCCAGGGTCGAAAGCAGTTGAGTTGTATCTTAAAGAAGCGAAGTTGCTGCCAGAGCTAGAAAAGCTCGGTTTCGGTATTGTCGCCTTTGCCTGTACAACCTGTAATGGCATGAGCGGCGCGCTGGATCCCGCTATCCAAAAGGAAGTCGTGGATCGTGACCTGTACGCTACCGCAGTACTTTCTGGTAACCGAAACTTTGATGGCCGAATCCATCCCTACGCAAAGCAAGCGTTCCTTGCATCACCACCGCTGGTGGTAGCCTACGCCATTGCTGGCACCACGCGTTTTGATATTGAGCAGGACGTACTTGGTCTTGATCAGGATGGTAACGAAGTGCGTCTCAAAGACATCTGGCCAACGGACGAAGAAATTGATGAGGTGGTTGCCGCCAGTGTTAAGCCAGAGCAATTTGCCGAGGTTTATGAGCCAATGTTCTTGCCGCTTAAGGATGTCACGGAGCAAGCTGACCCACTCTACGATTGGCGCCCGCAAAGCACCTACATTCGTCGTCCGCCCTACTGGGAAGGTGCCCTGGCTGGTGAGCGAACCCTAAAAGACCTGCGCCCGCTGGCAGTGCTTGGTGACAATATCACCACGGACCACCTATCACCTTCCAATGCGATTTTGGCCAGCAGTGCGGCGGGAGAGTACCTGGCGAAAATGGGTTTGCCCGAGGAAGATTTTAACTCTTATGCCACGCACCGCGGCGATCATCTCACCGCGCAACGGGCAACGTTTGCTAATCCCAAACTGCTCAATGAGATGGTGAAAGAAAACGGCGAGGTTAAGCAAGGCTCGCTGGCGCGACTTGAGCCAGAAGGTGAAGTGATGCGCATGTGGGAAGCCATTGAAACTTATATGCAGCGCAAGCAGCCGCTGATCATTATTGCCGGCCAGGACTACGGTCAAGGGTCCTCCCGTGACTGGGCTGCCAAGGGTGTTCGTCTTGCGGGCGTAGAAGCCATTGTTGCGGAGGGCTTTGAGCGCATTCACCGCACTAATTTGATTGGTATGGGTGTGTTGCCGCTGGAGTTTACTGATGGCGATCGTAATTCTTATGGTATCGACGGCACGGAAACCTTCACCGTGTTGGGTGAATTAGCGCCGCGCGCCGCCTTAGAAGTGGTGATGACCCGTAAGGATGGTGAGACTGTGACGATTCCAGTGCGTTGTCGCCTGGACACGGCAGAAGAAGTTTCAATTTATGCTGCAGGCGGTGTCTTGCAACGTTTTGCCCAGGACTTCCTGGAAGGTTCGGTCGCATAAGGAGCGCACAATGGCCCACGTTGCCCAGTTAAAAATCCCCGCCACCTATATTCGCGGCGGCACCAGTAAAGGCGTGTTTTTTAATAAAGCAGATTTGCCGGAAGGTGCCAACATACCGGGTTCGAAGCTCGATGATTTGCTGCTGCGGGTCATTGGCAGTCCAGATCCTTACGGTAAGCACACCGACGGTATGGGTGGTGCAACATCGAGCACCAGCAAAACCGTGATTATCTCGAAAAGTGAACAACCAGGGCATGATGTGGACTACCTGTTTGGTCAGGTGTCAATTGATCAACCGTTTGTAGATTGGAGCGGCAACTGCGGCAACCTTTCGGCTGCTGTGGGTGCTTATGCCATTAGCAACGGTCTTGTGGACGCGGCAAAGATTCCTGAAAACGGTTTAGCAGAGGTGCGCATCTGGCAAGCCAATATTAAAAAAACCATCGTTAACCATGTGCCCATGGTCGACGGCCAGGTTCAGGAATTGGGCGACTTTGAATTGGATGGCGTGACTTTCCCGGCAGCAGAAGTGGTAGTGGATTTTGTTGATCCCGCTGATGCCGAGGGCGGCTCTATGTTTCCCACTGGCAATCTCGTTGATGATCTCACGGTACCCGGAGTTGGCACCATCAAAGCCACCATGATCAATGCTGGTATCCCCACCATCTTTGTCAACGCCGATGAAATTGGCTACACCGGGATGGAATTGCAGGAGGCCATTAACGGTGATCCGAAAGCGCTGGCGATGTTCGAACAGCTCAGGGCTTACGGTGCGCAGCAAATGGGTTTGATTACCGACCTTAAAGAAGCAGAAACCCGCCAGCACACGCCAAAAATTGCTTTTGTTGCTCCCGCGAAAAGTTACACCGCATCCAGTGGCAAACAAGTTTCCGAAGCTGATGTGGATTTGTTAGTGCGAGCCCTTTCCATGGGCAAGTTACACCATGCCATGATGGGCACCGCAGCAGTGGCCATTGGTACTGCTGCTGTCATTCCCGGCACACTGGTGAATCTTGCTGCCGGTGGCGGTGAGCGCGACAGCGTGGTGTTTGGCCATCCCTCGGGGACATTAAAAGTCGGTGCGGAAGCGGCAAAGCAAAATGGCGATTGGCAGGTCAAACAAGTGAGCATGAGCCGCAGCGCCAGGGTACTTATGGAAGGTTGGATTCGTATCCCAGACGTGATTAGCTAAACGCTGGTTTAGATTAATTCACGCAGGGGTCCAATGAGCAAAAAAAACAAAACACTAAGATCCCAGGCCTGGTTTGGTGGTGACGATAAGGACGCCTTTATTCATCGCTCCTGGATGAAGAACCATGGCATGCCCAATGACAGCTTCGATGGTCGGCCGATAATCGGTATTTGTAATACCTTCTCTGAGTTGACGCCCTGCAATGCGCACTTTCGTGGCCTGGCAGAAAAAATCAAAGCAGGCGTCCTGCAAGCCGGGGGTATTCCCCTGGAGTTTCCCGTGATGTCCCTGGGCGAAACCAATTTGCGCCCCACCGCCATGTTGTTTCGCAACCTTGCCGCCATGGACGTGGAAGAGTCGATTCGCGGCAATCCCATAGATGGCGTGGTGCTGATGACTGGCTGTGATAAAACCACGCCAGCGCTATTGATGGGCGCTTTGTCTTGCGACTTACCAAGCATCGTGATTTCCGGCGGGCCAATGTTGAATGGCCGTTACCAGGGTAAAACTGTGGGTTCCGGCACCGATGTATGGCGATTATCTGAAGAACTGCGCGCCGGCACCATTGCCCGGGAAGACTTTGTGGCTGCCGAAGAAGGCATGTCACGCTCCGCTGGGCACTGTATGACCATGGGTACTGCCTCCACAATGGCAACCATGGTGGAGTCGTTAGGCATGGCGTTGCCCACGAACGCGGCTATCCCCGCCACCGATGCTAGAAGAGAAAGACTGGCCTGGGAATGCGGGCGCCGCATTGTAGATATGGTGGAGAAAGATCTCACGCCGTCCAAAGTGCTCAGCCGGGACTCGTTTGAAAATGCGGTGAAAATCAACGGCGCAATCGGCGGCTCCACCAACGGGGTTTTGCATTTGCTCGCGTTCGCGCGCCGTGCCGAAATTGAGTTTAACCTGGAAGACTGGGACGAAATGGGTCGGGATATTCCCTGTCTGGTGGACGTGATGCCATCGGGACAGTATCTCATGGAAGACTTTTATTATGCCGGCGGCGTGCCCGCTGTCATGAGCCGCTTGAAAGACAAATTAAATCTAGATGCCATGACTGTAACCGGGCAGACCCTGGGGGAAAATATCGCCGCCGCTGAAGTGTGGGACGATCGGGTCATCACACCGGTAGCGAAACCCTTTAAACCCCACGGCGGTATTACCGTGCTAAAGGGTAATCTTGCACCTAATGGCGCCGTGGTGAAACCTTCCGCGGCTAGCCCGGAGTTATTGCAGCATCGAGGCAAAGCCGTGGTGTTCGAAACCATTGAAGACTATAAAGCGCGCATTGATGATCCTGACCTGGACGTGACCAAAGACAGTATTTTGGTCCTTAAAAATTGTGGCCCAAAAGGTTATCCGGGCATGGCGGAGGTGGGCAATATGGCGTTGCCGACAAAGCTTTTGGAACAAGGGGTACGTGACATGGTGCGTATTTCAGACGCGCGTATGAGTGGTACGGCATACGGCACTGTGGTGTTGCACTGTGCGCCGGAAGCTGCCGCCGGTGGTCCGTTAGCGCTGGTGCAAGAGGGCGATGAAATTGAACTGGATGTGCTGGCGCGAAATCTAACCTTACTCGTGGATGATGAGGAATTGGCCCGCCGCCGTGAGCAATGGGTTGCGCCGCAACCGTCAATGGTAGGTGGCTATCAGTCCTTGTACATTGATGCAGTAACCCAGGCAGACCAGGGCTGCGATCTAGAGTTTCTGCACGGTCGTCGCGGGGCTGCTGTGCCGAGAGAAAGCCATTAACGCAAGCTGTCCATAAGGAGATCATCTTGGAACTGGCAAAAAACTCCATTGATGTTGGCATCTACACCAATCAACGGGACGAGCAACTGACGTTTTGGCAACAAGAGGTTGGCCTGCCTTTTGAGGAACTGCTTAAGGTGGGCGGCGGTGTGCACCAACTGCGGCATAACCTGAACGGTTCGGTGTTCAAGCTGAATCACACTCGCAAGCCACTTGAGTCAGGACGAACTGGCTACCACGAGCTTGTGATTGCCAGAGACGATATTAGTGAGCCACGAGTGCTCACTGATCCCGATGGTAACAGTGTGCGCCTGGTGCCAACCGGCTGGCAAGGGGTCACGCAAATTGGCATGGTGTTGAAGGTTTCAGACATGGAGAAGTTTCGAACCTTCTATCGAGATGTACTGCAGATTGAACAGCTGCAAGATAACCAGTTTCGCTGGGGTGATACGGTGTTTCTTCTCGAGCAAGCAGATGCTCCTCCCCAGGGCTCAAACCTTGGCGGGGCGAGCGGTTTTCAATATCTAACGGTACAAGTCTGGAAGGTTGATGACGAGCATGCCGCCTTCTTGCAAAGGGGCGGCGCGGAGGTGCAAGCCCCGCGCACGCTGGGTGAGACCGCGCGTATTTCTTTTATTCAGGATCCAGACGGCAATTGGATCGAAATATCCCAACGCGCCTCGCTAACCGGTAGTCTGGCGTAAACCTTGCCGGCAAAAAAGATGACTTGCTTGTGCTAAAGCTGCCCTGACACTGGTCTTAAAACACGACTGCATTGTGATGCGGTCAAACCCTAGAGTGACAATATTAAGGAAGCTAGACATGTTAACAATTCACGGTTCACCCATTTCACCTTTCGTTCGTAAAGTGCTGGTTTGCCTCATGGAAAAGGACGTGGAACACGAGGTGAATCCAGTATCGCCGTTTCCACCACCTGAGTCTCACTTGAAAATTTCTCCTCTTGGCAAGATCCCGGCCATGGCCGACGGAGATGTCGCTATTCCAGACTCGTCGGCTATTTGCGGTTATATTGAACGAAAATACCCAGAGCCGCCGATATATCCAGTAGACACCGCAGATTACGGTCGCGCCTTGTGGTATGACATCTGGGCGTCTAACGAGTTGCCAAAGGGTACTGCGGCGCTGTTCTTTAATCGCGTCGCGGTGAAAATGATGGGTCGTGAGCCGGATGAGGCCGCGATTCAAAAAATCATTGATCAAGTTCAACCTGGGCTCTTTGATTATCTTGAAGCTGAAATTGGAGATAAAGAATTTTTGCTCGGAGACAGCTTCTCGATTGCTGACATTTCGGTCACCACGCAATTTGTGCAGATGCTTTATTCCGGTGAAGCCTTACCAGAAGCTAGTCATCCCAATGTCGCGCGTTATGTGAAGGCTCATATGCAGAGACCCAGCTTTAAAACCTTGATCAATAACGATCCCTTTATCAAGGTCGAGTAGTCAGGGTAATACTTGCCCTCTCCTTTCATTGCATTGCAACCGCTGCGTTAGAGCGGTAACTTAATTGCATAGTTACCGCTTTTTCGAGTCCCCGTTTGTCGTTGTTAGTATCTTTAACGGTTACGAATGGGGCTGAATAACAACAAAGATAAGCAGGGGTGGTTATGAAAAGGATGCCGGCAGTTGCCGACGACTTTAGTGTAGATTGGCTGAACCAGGCTTTGCAGCCGCGGTTGCAAGGCGAACGTGTGCTGCAATGTCACGCCAGAGAGTCAGATATCCCCGGGCAAACCGCAGAGATTCTCCTGCTTGATGTAACTTACACGGCGAGTAGAAAGGACTTGCCCACCCGACTGGTAGCCAAAGTCACCTCAAGAAACTCGTTGGTACTAGAACAGGTAATCGCCAACTACGATCAATATCGGCGGGAAACGGCCTTTTATCAAGAGTTTGCGGATTGTGGCATGGCTGTGCCTGACTGCTTGTATGCCGACCATAACCCGGAAACCCAGGAAATGGTGTTGCTCTTAGAGGATCTTTCGCCAGCAACTTGCCCCTCCTGGGCGGCAACACCCGATCAAGTGGAGATGGCGCTGGCGAGCTTACCTGGTTTCCATGGTAAGTGGTGGAATGCTCCAGTCCTGAGGGAAAAGGACTTTCTGGTGCAGTTTGATAATGAGCTGTTTTTCTCTGCGGTATTTCATGCTGCCGATGCCGCGCAACCGGCGCTAGAGTCGCTTTACGATTCCCCTGACCTCACCATCGAAGCCATGACGGTGCTGAACCAGAAGCGTGACGCTGTTTTGAGATTCTTTGCCTCTAGACCTTTTACCCTGGTGCACGGTGACTTTCATACCAAGCAAATGTTTTTCCCCAGTGCGGATGGCGGCGCGTTTGCTGTGATTGATTGGCAGTTCCCATTTGTGAACGCAGGCGCCTGGGATTTTGCTCGCATGCTCAGTATGTGTATGGCAACGGATCAGCGCCATGATCGAGAAGAACAATTAATTACAAACTATCTCAAAGGGCTGCAACAAGCAGGAGTAGAGGACTATTTGCGCGATGAGTTTATCCTCGACTACAAAGTGGGTTTGCTTATGAGTCAGATGATTATGACAATTTCTGCAGCGGACACTGATCCGAAGCTGTTTGAGATTGAGTGTGGTGCCCTGGGGGTAGATTGGCGGGATGTGATCTTTGATCGGACCCAGCGGGCCATGGCTGAGCAGGATGTACTGGGCTTTTTAAAGTCATTATAAAAAAGCGCGGAGCCAGGCGGCCCCGCACATAGTGTGATCGTAGCAGACGTGACTACGATCCGTAGGGCATCGATGAATCCTGCAAGAAAATCAGGACGCGATTGTCAGGAGTTTTAACGTAACCCTTGGTGTACTCAACTTTAGTTTCGGTACGATCTGGCCCGGTGAAATAGTAGTGGCCCATGGCAATAGCGATGTTGCCTTGCATTTTCAACGTGTGATTATCGAAGCGAACCTTGGACCAGGGGCGCAGTGCAAAGCCGCTATCTTCAGCGTACTTATCGTTGCCAGAAACAAAGTAGCTCAAGGTGCCTTCAATGTCCGGGCGAAATGGTTGCTCTGCCGCTAGCGTGGGTTTGAATTGAATGGGGCCCAGGTCAAATGCGTAGGCAGAGCGTGCTGCATTCTCAGCAACTTCTGCCGCGTCTTTGCCTGCTTTACCAATAGCCACCACGGCCTTACCCCAGTTTTCCTGGGCTTTTTCTATGTCGGCCTGGGTGATGTCTGGCCCAGCAGGTAAGAAGCCAACGTAGTCAGAAAATTGCTTGGCTTGAACAGTGAGTGGGAACAGTGCGAAGGCGCCGAGGACAGTCGCAATTACTCCGGCTCTGAGATTTTTCACGAGATTTGAAGCTCCTTAAATAGTTGGAGCGGCCATGTTAGGGGTAACGCTTAGTTCGATAAATTCGTTTTATTTTTGTTTTTCGTGCGGGTTAATCTGACCTTTCTGGCTACTTTTGGTGATCTGGATTTGTCCTTAGGCGTAAGCGCGGCAAGTTCATCATAGCGCTGTTTCGCTAATGAGTACGTTGCCTGGGCTGCGGTGGCTGGCCTATAGTGCCAGCACGAATTAAAAAGAGGATGTGCTGTGATTGATTTTGAAATACCCGAGGAAACGAAAAAGCTACGCGAAGAAATTCGCAAGTTTGTCCAGGAAGAGTGTATTCCTGCGGAACAAGAATGTACTGCTGATAATTTTGAATCAGTGTTGGCAGAGTTGCGCGGCAAAGCGCGCGCCAAAGGTTATTGGTGTCCATTTGTGCCGAAAGAGCATGGCGGTATGGGCTTAAAACCCTTAGCCAATGCGTTAGTTCAGATGGAGCTAGGGGAAAGCTTTCTTGGTGCCCTGGCGATGAATACCCAGGGGCCAGATGATGCCACCATGCTAACCCTGTTAGAGCATGGCACTGATTACCAGAAAGAAAAGTTCCTAAAGCCGCTGCTTAACGGCGAAAAACGTATTTGTTATTCCATGACTGAGAAGGCGGCCGGTGCTGATGCCACAGGCATGCAAACCACAGCGGTGTTGGATGGTGATAACTATGTGCTTAACGGCGAGAAGTGGTTCAGCTCATCCGCCAGTGTTGCTGACATTGCTGTAGTCATGGCGAAAACCAATCCCGAGGCACCTCGCCATGAGCAGTACAGTACTTTTATTGTGGAGTTGCCAAATCCGGGTTATGAAATTATTCGCAACATCGAGACCATGCAGCCGCACACGGAACTAGGCTTGAAACTGGGTGGTTCCCACTCCGAGATCAAGATCGAAAATCTTGTGGTGCCAAGGGAAAATATTCTTGGCGGTCTTGGTCAGGGTTTTAATATGGGCCAACATCGTCTTGCCTACGGCAGGTTACGCCATGGTATGCATAACGTGGCCATGGCTCAGCGCGCTCTGGATCTCGCGGCTGGTCATGTGGTGCAGCGCTCTACTTTTGGTAAGCGGCTGGCGGATCGTCAGGGCGTACGCTGGATGCTGGCAGACTGTGCGGCAGAGCTGTACAAGGCGCGCCTGATGCTGCTGCACATAGCTTACAAAGCAGAGAAAGGTCTCGATTTGCGCCATGAGAATGGCATTGCCAAGGTGTTTCTGGCGAACATGGTGCACCAGGTAGTGGATACTGCAATCCAGTTGCATGGCGCGCTGGGTTACAGTCAGGATACCCCGCTGGCCAGATGGTACACCGGTATTCGTAGTCAGCGCCTGGTGGATGGCCCTGATGAGGTACACCGCTGGAGAACCGGCGCTAACGTCATCAAGGCGTTCGAGGAACACGGCACCACAGCTTCTGTTTGTGGTGGCGATCTCCTTTAGAGCAAAGACAGCGGTTACTGCATAACAGCAGTGACCTCGTGAGTTCTGGGGCGTATATTGCGCCCCATGATCTCTGAAATCTTTTCGGCCTTTTTTGTCCTCGGTATCCCGGTGTTTCTTGTTACCTGGTACCTGCTGCGTCGTTTGTATCGCACCGGCTTGTTAGAGCAGGGCGTCGATTACGAAACCCTAAAATCCAAACTCAAAGGCATGAAAAAAGACAAGACCGATTCCGGGGATTTCCTGCATCGTAATTGGATGAAGTTTGGTGGCGGCTTCTATGGGATTACGGCGGTTGCCACTTTGATCCTGATCGAAATTGCCGATCTATTTCATTTTATTGTGGACTTTCCTGGTTTTGCCGAGCTGTTCCAACATGGCATTGTGTCGCTCATTGTGGACCTGATCATCAACCAGATTCAAAACTTCATCACCGCGATTCTCTGGTTCGCCCACTGGGGCGATGGTGGTCAGGGCATGGTGCTGTGGGCACTGATGGCGTACTTCGCCTATTGGTGTGGCTTGCGAGCGGCAGAGCGGAGCCTGGACGAATGGCAACAATGGTTGGAGTTGCGCCTTGAGCAAGAAAAGTCAGGCAAAGATTCCTGACCCGACAGGCGCAAAAATATCTAACAGAGTTAAGAAGGGGTGTTATGAAGGTTGTTAAAATCGGTGTGCCAATATTGCTGTTGGTATTGATCGTTGTAGCAATGGCAGCGCCCATCGGGCCGTTACCGGGTTTCTTGATTGGCGGCAATGATACGCCTGTGCCTGAAGTTTGGCAGGACACCAGCGAGTTACATGAGGTCAGCTTGCAGGTGCCAGGGGTCGTGCCGCGAGTGGTGATTATCTGGGTCATCGATTACCAGAGCGATCTTTATGTGGTGGGTAGCAGCGATAGCGGCTGGGTCAAGATGCTTGGCGCTGGTGGGCCAGTGAAGCTGCGCATGCTGGATGCAACCTATGCCCTTACGGCTGAACGTATAGCGCGCGATTGGCAACCTGTGATGCAAGCTTATGTCGAGAAATACCGAACAGACTATCCGGAAATCGTGGCGGGCTTCCCCAGCCTCGAAGACGCTAGTGGGCAAATCTCTGTGTTCCGCTTAAACCGGTCTTGATGCAATATTCGCGACAGAAGCTCTGTCTATTAAGGTACTTCTGCAAATTCAGGTAAGGCCATGAAATATTTACTTTGCGCATTATTGACCGGGTTTAGCCTGGCCATACTTGCCGAAAACGATCCGCCTGCATCGACATTAGCGGAAGATGAAGTCACGCAAGATCATGCCACAGCAATTTTCGCTGGCGGTTGTTTCTGGTGTATGGAACCGCCGTTTGATGTGTTGCCTGGCGTTGTAGCGACAATTTCCGGTTACGCCGGCGGGCATGTGGCAGCGCCGAGTTATCGGCAAGTGGTGGCGGGTAACACCGGGCATCTTGAGGTGGTACAAGTGGTTTATGATCCCAAGCAGGTCTCGTTTCAGGATTTGCTCGAAGTGTACTGGCGCAATGTGGACCCCATAGATGCTGGCGGTCAATTTTGTGATCGCGGCCAGAGTTACACCACGGCTATTTTTGTTAACAACGAGTCGGAACGGGCGCTGGCGAAGCAAAGCCGCGACGAAATCAGTGAGTTACTTCGAGCGCAGGTGGTGACGCCAATTCGAACCTTAACCGCCGCGGGCTTTACCGCCGCAGAAGACTATCATCAGGATTATTATTTGCAGAACCCGCTGCGCTATAAGTTCTATCGCGGGAGCTGTGGGCGAGATCGAAGATTGCAGGACTTATGGGGCGAGTAATCGCCCCATAGTCTGTTTTAAATTGCTCAAATGCGAGATTTGCTTACCAGGCAGCCTTGTACATTTTCTCAAGGGCTGCTGGGTCAACGGCAACAGGGTTTGTGAAGTTCACCGGGTCAGCGGCGGCATCTTCTACTAGAACGCTGAGCAAATCGTCTTCACCACCCAGGTCTTTGATGGATTTATCAATGCCGATATCGCTGCGTAGCTTCAGTACGGCATCGATAGCACCAGCGCCAGTTGCCGGGCCAGATGGCGCAAGAATACGAGCCACTTCCTGGTACTTTTCTTCCCGTGCCGGCATATTAAATTCCATCACGTGAGGCATCATGGTCGCCAGAGTCTGGCCGTGAGCCGCGTTGAGTCGCGCCGAGATGGCGTGGCCAGTACCGTGCACCGTACCTAGACCGGACACGTTAAACGCCATGGCCGCCATGGCAGAGCCCAATAACATTTGCGAACGGGCCTCGATGTCGCTGCCATCGGCAACCGCATTGCGCAGATTGTCAGCTACCTTGCGAATGGCTTCCAGAGCAATGGCATCTGAGTAAGCATTAGCGCGGTTAGAAACAAAGGCTTCAACAGCATGGGTCAGTACGTCAAAACCACAGGTTGCGGTGGGGTAAGTGGGCAGACCGACGGTTAGGTCTGGGTCTAAAACCGCAAACGCCGGGGTAATACTTGGGTGGATCACGTAGGTTTTACGGCCCATTGCAGTGTTGGTAATCACGCAGGCATTGTTGGTTTCAGATCCGGTACCGGCAGTGGTAGGTACCGCAATCACTGGCGCGGTAGCAGGTGTTGGCATAGACGACTGCAAGTCTTGAACGGAGCCACTATTGGCCGCGAGCAAGGCAACAGATTTGCCGCAGTCCATTGAGGAGCCGCCGCCGATGGGAATCACACAGGCGTTTTCCATCTCGCGCAGTTTGGCAGCACCGGCCTCAACGTTCTGGTCCGTTGGGTTGGGTTCAACGCCGTCGAACACTTCAACCTTAAGATTGGCAGCCTTTAATGCGTCTAGCACCGGGTCTAGCACGCCGCTGGCGGCGAGATTTTTGTCTGTGACAATCAGGGCGGAAGTTAAGCCCAGTGCCTGAATTTGATTACTTAACTGTTTGCTAGCACCGCGTTCAAAAACAATCGTTGGTAGCGGGTTAGCGACAAAACTTTCGTTGGACAGCAAGTGATTTCCCCTTTTGGTTATAGCTGATTTAGAAGAACACGCAGCATAATCGAAATCTAGCTTGTGGTGATAGGTGCGATGGGGTCACGGTTGTTGCTCAATATCCATCACCAGCGGCCAGTGATCAGAAACGCCGGTTGCCCCGGGTAACTGAAAGCGCCTTGGCGTACCCTTGTCTGTCACTTGCGCTGCGGTTTTGTTGGCCAGGTAGCTATCAGTCATCTTCCAGCCCGGCGCTGGGCGCCAGATCACCATATCGAGAAATGACCAGTCGTCCTTTGGCGGATAGTAGCTGGTGCCGGGGCAGTCTTTGCATAAGTCGTGGGCCACTTGCCAGTGAGGTCTGACCCAGCGCTTCAACATGGCCTTGTTGTTGTTTTCTTCCCGGGTAGTGTTGAAGTCACCGGCAGCGAACACCATTTGATCTTCCGGTAAGTTCGCCACCAGTTGGTTGAGGGTTGCATAAGCACTCTCGCGCATTTCAGTAGGATGAAACGGCGCGGGAAAGTGTATGGAGTATCCCGTGAGCTTTTCTCCGTTTGGTAAAACGAAGGTTGCCGATAAGATCGGCCGGGTATCGCCCACGCGTTCTTTTAAGCTGCTGGGAAACTCAATCTCATGGAGATGCGCGTCCAATACCTCAAGCTTCGACAGGAAAGCCGCGTCAATGCCGCGACGATCTTTGCCTTCCAGCAGGACCGATTCATAACCCAGATCCTTAAGATGTTCTGTGCGCAAACGGTCAAGTATGTGAATGTTCTCTACTTCCTGTAGGGCAATAATGTCCGGCCCTGCGCCATTGTTGACTTGTTTGATGGCGTCTCCAATCACTTTAAGCTTGGTTGCTACCACCTGATCATTCCAGTCCCAGTACAAGCACTGGTCGCGCCAACGCTTGACGCTAATTTCATTGCACTTGTCGATGTGAGCTTTATTTTGTTTGCGCGCGACGGGCAAATAAGTCTCATCGTTTTTGCCGGCATCGTGGCGGTTATCGAACAGGTTTTCGACGTTGAAGGCCATGATGCTGAGGCGCGTCGTATCGGCTTGCGCCTGGTCAAGAGTACTAAGTGTGAGTGCGAGCGCTACGAGGCAAGGCAAAATGGCTCGGTAATGCATGGGCTGTGATTCCGGCTGTGATATCGTGCCTGATAATACCGTGCGACAGCTTCCGGTCACAGGTCTGCACAGTTTCGGTGAGGGTTGGCCACGAGTAGCTTGCTCCCCAAATGAGAATAATTTGCATTTAGGCGACTGGTTAGTTAGGCTGCGCCCCACGTTGAACAGATACAAGCGGAATAGGTAAGAGCGCGATGGCGAAGGCAATCAGACAAGTTGTAGTTGGGCAAAAACAGAACATCTCGCCCAATATGCAGCGCGTGGTGCTTGAAGGTGAAGCGCTTGAGGACTTTCCTACCGGTTTCGAAGGCGGCTATATCAAGTTGGTGCTGCCGGATGGCTCGGAGAAACCGCCGGTTCGCTCCTACACCATTCGTTCGTTCGACCCAGAGCAACGGCAATTGGCCATTGATATGGTGGCCCACGGTGATGCCGGCCCCGCGGCGCGTTGGGCTAACCAGTCAAAGCCAGGGGCTGAAGTGAGTATTCAGGGACCAGGGGCAACCCAACCTATCAACAGCAATGGCGATTGGTTTTTATTAGCCGGTGATATGAGTGCCTTGCCCGCGATTGCCGTGAATTTGCAGCGCTTGCCTGAAGATGCGGTGGGCCACGTGGTGTTAGAAATTATATCCGAGCAAGACAAACTTGCTCTCGATGTCCCACCAGGTATGAAAATTCACTGGGTGATCAATCCGGAACCTGAAGCCATCAATTCGGTACTTGAAGATACGGTGATGGCATTGCCCTGGCAAGATGGCCAGGTGGCAATCTGGGTGGCCGGGGAATTCTCTGCTTCAAGAGCACTGCGGCAGTATTTTCGTCACGTTCGTGAGGTGCCCAATGAATTTAAATACGTCAGTTGTTATTGGAAAATCGGCGATACTGACGAGGGCATGAAGGCGGCGAAGCGCGCTGACAGCGAAGGCTGGTAACTTGCATTAAGTCCTGCCGTGGCTAGTCACTTGTGGTAGGGTACGCTCTTGTTTTTACGCGTTTATCAGGAGTCACCGCAAGTGCAGCAGCAACCCAAAGAAACCCGGCATGATTGGCGGGTTGATGAAGCTTTGGCTTTGTACCAACTTCCTTTCACCGAACTTTTATTTCAGGCCCAGAGCCAACACCGCGACGTTTTTAAAGATCATGAAGTGCAGGTTTCCTCGCTGCTTTCTATCAAGACCGGCGGTTGCCCAGAAGATTGTAAGTACTGCCCGCAAAGTGTGCATTTCGACACCGGCTCGGAACTGCATGGCCTCTTGCCTCTAGAGGATGTGGTAGATGCAGCGCGCAAAGCGCGCGATGCTGGTGCGTCACGTTTCTGTATGGGTGCGGCCTGGCGTAACCCTACCGAGAGTAACCTGGATAAAGTCGTGGACATGGTCAAGGCGGTGAACGCCGAGGGTCTGGAAACTTGCGTGACGCTGGGAATGTTGACGAAACAGCAGGCGGAAAAGTTAGCCGACGCGGAGCTCGACTACTACAACCACAACCTCGACACATCACCAGAGTACTATCAAGAAATTATCTCCACGCGAACTTATGACGATCGCCTGGAAACCCTGGCCAACGTTCGTGATTCCGGTATCAAACTGTGCTGCGGCGGAATTGTTGGTATGGGCGAGAGCGAAGCGGATCGCGTGGGTATGTTAGTTCAATTGGCGAACCTGCCAAAACACCCCGAATCTGTGCCCATTAATATGTTGGTACGGGTTGAAGGTACGCCCCTTGCTGACGCCAGGCAGCTCAACGTTTTGGATTTTGTTCGCACCATCGCGGTGGCCCGGTTGATGATGCCGAACTCCGTGGTACGTTTATCCGCTGGCCGTAATGAAATGGATGAGGCCGCCCAGGCGCTGTGTTTTATGGCCGGTGCCAACTCGATTTTCTGCGGAGACAAGTTGCTCACCACGCCTAATCCCACCTTTGCCGATGATATGGCAATGTTGGAGCGAGCTGGTATTACGGCAGCTTAACGCCTTAGCGAGCGAAGCTGCCGCGCTGGCATTTCGCTCGCTTAATCCGGCAGGCCTAACACCCGCTTGGCGATAATGTTGGCTTGCACTTCATTGGTGCCGCCGTAGATTGTCACAGCGCGGCTCGCCAGCCAGGAACGTGTAGCACCCAGTTCCGTGTCATTAAAGCCATCACCTTCCCAGCCGATGCCTTGGGTGCCCATTAAGCGCACGATCAGTTCCTGGCGAGTACGGGATTGGGTCGCGCCATAAAGTTTGAATACCGAGGTGACATCCCCAGGGGTTTTGCCACTGCGACTTTCTTCCGCGGCGCGGCGCTGCGAGAGTTTCAAGGCGTGATCATTCATCCGCCACTGAATGGTTTCGTCGCGCAGCGCAGGCTCAGCAATTTTGCCAGCCTCAACCCCGAAATATTCTTTGCCCACATCTTCCACTTCTAGATTAACCACCACGCCCACGGGCAAGCGGACGCCGCCTCCGGCACCGAGGCCGCCCTGGCCAGATCGTTCGTGTTGGAGTAAGCGCTTGCCCACTGTCCAGCCCTCGTTTAACTTGCCAACCAGATCGCTCTTTTCAGCAATGGCATTGTCGAGGAAGGTTTCGCAGAAAGGTGAACTACCGGAAATTAGCTTAATGGGTTTGACGGTCACCCCCGGTTGATCCATAGGCAGCAGCATAAAGCTAATGCCTTGATGCTTGGGGGCATCGAAGTCAGTGCGGACCAGAATAAACATCCAGTCGGCGTTTTGCGCGCCGGAGGTCCAGATCTTCTGGCCATTGATGACGTAGTGATCGCCGTTGTCCTCGGCTTTGGTGCGTAGGCCAGCCAGGTCGCTACCGGCCCCCGGTTCACTATAACCCTGGCACCAGGCCGCCTGGCCTTTGGCGATGATGTTGAGATGTTTTAGTTTCTGCTCTTCCGTGCCGTACTCAAGCAAGGTTGGCCCAAGCATGCGAGTGCCCATGTTAACGAGGGGCATACGGGCATTGATGGCTGCCATTTCCTCATATAGCACCTTACACTCATCGTTAGATAAATCGGCGCCGCCATAAGCCTTTGGCCAGTTGGGGACAGTCCAGCCTTTGTCCGCCATGCGCTCTAACCACAGATTTAAATCGTCGCTAAAGGTAAGTTTGGTGCTACCAGTGTGTACTGGCCCTGGGCCGCGAGCACCTTCTGGACAGTTTGCTTCTAACCAGGCGCGAGTCTCCGCGCGGAATTCACTTAAATCCGACATCTTTCCCCCTTTTCTGTCGTGACGGTAGCACCGAAACTTATTGTTTGTTTGATGCTACCGCCCTTTAGGGGAATCTGGCAATCAACTTAAGCCCAGGGTGCTAGCGTCGGCCCAGGCCGCGTGGGTTCCGGAAGAAATGCGGTGGGGCAGGATAATCCGGCACACTGGTCCGGCTTCGATATCTTTCGCGTCCACCAAAATGCACTCGGAGCGATCCTCGTTCATATCGGTGATAAAGCTCACCAGATAACCGTCGTCCTCAGAGGTGGCGTTAATCCGCGGCGCAAAGGGGGCTTCGCTGCCGTATCGTTCCTCGCCAAATGGTAGCGACCAGGATTCACCAGTTTCCAGGTCGTGCTTCACCACGCCGGAAAATAGAAACCAGCCAGGTTTGGTCCAGGTGGAATACAGATAGCGCGACGGCTTGCCCGCATAACGCTGGTTAAAGGTGCCAAATTCCAGGATACGGTCATCAAGGTGTTGCTCGGAAACCTCGCCGGTTTTTAAGTTAAAGCGCCAGCGATGCAGCTTCGATTTAAATGAATGCTCGTCAATGTTCGCCATAAACTTGCCCACCAGCGGTGGCAGACCAGGTAGCGGCTCGGGATCTGGGTCTTCTTGGAAGTAGCCATCCAGGACAATTTCATCTCCGTCCTCATAAGCGTTTGCCCAGTGCAAGACATAGGTGGATTTAGCCTCAAACCACATCACATCTTGCTCCGTGCCATAGCGTGGCAGAATGGCGAACCGGGCTGGCATGTCAGGGTAATAAGTGGCGTGATGGCGACCTTGATCAAGCTTTTCCGGGTCCCAAAACAGCGGTAAGTCGGCAAGGATGGAATAGTTCTCGGTGAACGCCATATCGTGGGGTAAGCGTGGGCCTGGCGTCGGTACTGCGGTGTAATGGACCAGTTCATTGTCTTTGTTGACCACACCGTAGTGCTGGTAAGGGGCGTGTTTGGAGTAGTTAAAAAACAACATTTCGCCGGTGTTCTCGTCCACCTTGGTGTGCGCGGAAATGCCATCAATGGGCGCCCAGCCGACGATGCCTTGCTGCTCCAGAGTGATGGGGTCCAGTTGATAACCCTCGCCGCATTGCCAAAAGGTAGTGAGAATTTTGCCGGCGTGGACTACCACGTCGGTGGATGATGCATCTTTGATGCCGCCCTGGGCGCACATGCCCGGGCGAATGCTCATGTTGGGGTTGTTGGCAATGCCGGTCCAAAGTGCCTGGCCGGCTTCCTGTTCGGCTTGAAAACCCCGGGTGCGAATAAAGCGGTTTTTGTAATAAGCCTTGCCGTCATGAAAACGCATGGTGTGCAACATGCCGTCGCCGTCAAACGGATGGTAATTGCCGATGGGTTCCTGCACCGGGTTTTCGGTGTTGCGAATGTAAACCCCGTCTATGTCTTTAGGGATTTCGCCAATGACTTCCATCTCCTCGGCGTCGAGCTCTGTAAAGTTCGGCGTCCAGGCGCCGCTCATGTAAGGGTGAGGTGAAGGTTGCAGGCTGTGCTGCACTTCATTTTCGAAGGTGATTTTCATGGCTTAGTCACTTGCGTTATGAAACTTAAGGCGATTATCCGCGGATTTCAGCTGCTGTCAATGCGCTCCATGTTCCGCAATGTTTGCAAGATTCTCTGCCAAGTGCCTGGCGGCCAAGTACAATAGCCCGATGCGCGCCGTTATCACCCCTGCCATTGCTTCAAACCTGCATCTTGTAGGGGACCGCTGGAGCCTGCTGATTCTCCGTGACCTGTTTGCCGGGCGAAATCGCTTTGAAGCGCTGCAAACCCATACCGGCGCTGGCCGGGCAACCTTGACCAGGCGCCTGAATAGTTTGATGGAAGGTGAGTTAGTGGTCCGGGTGCCTTACAGTGAAGGTCGCTTTGAATATCACCTGACGCGTAAAGGCCAGGGTCTGTACGCCGCTGCCATGTGTGCCTGGGCCTGGGAGCAACAGTTTGCGCCCACTGCTGACGGCGGTTTACCGGGTAGTTTGATTCACGAGTCATGCGGCGCGCCTCTTAACCCCCGGATGATTTGTCGCGCCTGCGAAGCGCCGCTGACGCGAGCAGAAATTCGGCTAGATCCCGGTACAAACTTCCAGGAGCAGGTGCTAAGTATTCAAGCGGAAAACGGCAGTCGCAGACGCCGTAACAGCGGCCCAGGTGATGATGACAATATGACCAACATTGCCTCACTGGTAGGAGACCGCTGGTCGATCCTAATTCTTGTGGCCATGTTTTTTGGTGTCGCCAGGTTTGATGAGTTCCATCGCTTGTTAGGTATCGCCACCAACATATTAGGCGCGCGCTTAAATCGTCTGATGGAGGCGGGCGTCCTGCGTAAAGAGCCTTACCAGCAAAATCCCGTGCGTTACCGGTATTTGTTATCAGAGTCTGGCGAAGCGCTGTTTGGCTTTGTGATGGCAGTCTGGCAATGGGCAAAGGTCTGGACGCCAGAAGGGGAGGCGGCCAACGCCTTAACTCACGAGTGCGGCGCAGCCCTGATCGTGGATGTAGTTTGCGCGTCTTGTAATAAAAGTTTAACTTTAAACAGTTAAGCGCTAAACTAACAGCTGAATGCAAAAATCGGGGATGTCATATGAAGTATGTAGGCTGGGCCACGGCTGGATTGCTGCTGGTTGTTCTGGTGCTGGCGAGTTTGCAACAACTCGCGGCAGAGCGGGTTGAGGTTGTGGAAGTGCACGCCGCTGATGAGACAGGTGAAATGGTCACCACGCGGCTGTGGATTGTGGATCATGAGGGCGATATGTATTTGCGGGTAGGTGCAGATGGTTCCGGTTGGTACACGCGTTTGCAGGCCAACCCCAGTTTTACAATGACCCGGGGCGATGAGACAAAAGCCTACCGGGCAGTGTCAAAGCCAGCAATGAGCGATGTGATTAACGATCTGATGCAGGCCAAGTACACCTGGGGCGACAGTTTTATCGGTGCTCTGGTAGGTAGCAGGGAAGGCTCTATTCCTATTCTGTTAGAGCCGTTAGACACGGAGCCTGTCGGCCCTTAGGTCTGGTGTGAGTGCCTAGCTCATTTGCACGATGGGCACACCGGCAATATGCGGGTGTAAGAAGAACAGCGCCAGAAATAAAGCGATGCCAGCTCCCACAGTGCCAAGATCCCATAGGTATGACACGGGCTCTGGTGCCTTATAGCGGCCGCCTGCTTCCACCAGAGCGATGTTCAAGATCGAGAAGCCCAGGAAGCTGGCAAAAATAATGGTGCTGGCAAGATCGCCATTGGCAGCAAGGTGTAAGGATCCCCATAAGGCAATACCGATCAGCATCGGGTGTCTAACAAACCGCTTAAGGTTGTTCGGCATGTTGGATGCGATCACTAGAATCGCGGCAATCGGCATGAGCGACATGGCTAAACCGCGCCCCGCCGGTAACGGCGCCCAGAGCGGCGTGAATTCAGCGGCCCGAAAACCAAAAATAATCAACAGCAAGCCAGCGAACGCGCCCAGACTAAACAGGCCCTTGTAACCGTTCTCACCAAGGCGCGTTACTAATGCGCCTCGCGCTGCTGTAGATGGCAGCAGGTGCACGGCGAAAAACACGATAATACCGGCGATAAGTAAGGTCATAACAATTGCTCCCGATGGCTTCGCTGAAAATTCACTGTGGCGGCTACTGTGAAGGTTATTATGGCGTTTATTGTGAAGCGGGGCGACTAGTTTGGCACGAGTATAATTTGCAAGGCATCCATGCCCCGGGTGGATAGTCCTTTTCGATACTCGGGTTCAGCGCATAGTTCAATGGTGCGGGTTCGTGCCAAAAGCATGGTAAAAATCTCTTCCATATCAATACGCGACAAGTGATTGCCGAGGCACAGGTGCGCGCCCCGGGCAAAAGCAATATGTCGATTTGGTTGGCGATCAATTTGAAACTGATCGGCGTTGGCAAAGTACTCAGGGTCACGATTGGCAGATCCGTACAACAAACCAAATCGGGTGCCCACGGGATAGCGGCGGCCCATCACTTCCACCTCGGACCTGGCATAACGATGAAAAAACGGCAGCGGTGATTCCATGCGAAACATTTCCTGCACGGCGCTGGGCATTAACTCAGGCCGGGCGCGCAGTTCTGCCATGGCGCTGGAGTCTTTAAGCAAGAGCAGCATGCCGCTGCCAAGCACATCAATGGTAGAACCATGCCCGGCCATTAGTATCAGCATACAAGTGGAGATGAGTTCGGTGTCATTTAGATTGCCCTGATTGCGCTCGGCGATGAGCGATGAAATCAAATCCAGTTTTGGTTGCTGTTCTCGGGCGGCAATCAAGTCCCGTAAATACAGGTAGAACTCGCTGGTGGCGCGTTCCGCGAGCGCCTTGTGTTCTGCCGTGCGATTAATGTCAAAAAACTGCACGACGTTTTCAGACCAGATCCGCAGTTGCTGACAATCTTCAGCGGGCACGCCGAGCACACTGCCAATAATGTGGCCAGGAATGTGTGCCGCCAGGTCGCTAATAAAGTCAATTTGTTCCTGCGCTAACAATGGTTCGAGTTGGCGGGCAACAAAGGTTCTGATCATGTCTCTTTGGCCTTCCACAAACCGCCGTGACATATGTTTCATGACAATGCGGCGTAAGCGGTCGTGGACCTCGCCGTCGCTGTCCAATAAGCTAAACTGCACAAAGCGCTGGTGATTGGGCATGTCATGCCAGTTGGCGGCGCGGCGCTTTGCCGCAACTTCGGTAGGAGTTAAAAAGCTCTCCGCGCTGCGAACGAGCTGTGGGTTGCGTGCCGCCTGTTCCACGTCGGCAAACCGCGACAGGAGCAAAACGTCAGCACCGGGGAAATAATAGGGTTCATCTAACTCGCGCAACTGTGCATAAGCGAGATATGGATTGGCAGCAAAACTGCTGCTGCCAGGGTCGAAGTTAAGCGTCATTTGAACTCACGGCCGAACTTACTGCCCTGCCGCGTATGCCTCGACTTCAGCAAGGACTCGAATCAAGTTGCCACCCCAGATCTTCTTTAGATCCTCTTCGGTGTAACCCTCTGCCAGCAGTCGGGCGGTAATTTTCGGGAAGCCTGTAATGTCTTCCATGCCCCGCACGCCGCCGCCGCCGTCCCAGTCGGCGCCGACGCCAACGTGATCAGGCCCA
This sequence comes from Pseudomonadales bacterium, assembly GCA_046290215.1. Classification (GTDB taxonomy): domain Bacteria; phylum Pseudomonadota; class Gammaproteobacteria; order Pseudomonadales; family Azotimanducaceae; genus JAHRVQ01. Next base: position 34,839 of record JBKAGC010000005.1, read on the forward strand.
ATGAGTTTGAGGACGTAAATAAAGTGGTCCATAAAGTCTTCAAAGGTCGCTAGCGGCTTGGGGAACTGGGCGTCGATATCCCGGCGCTTGGCCAGGTAGACGTTGCGTTGCTCCAGGGTCGGGTTTTTGATCTGACTAAATTCTGCTTGCAGGGCGCGATAGGCGGCGCGGCGCTCGGGTGTTTCCGGTAGTCTGGTGAGGTACGCGCTAAACGCATTCATCTGAATGACACCGCCGGTTTCTTTGAGCTTTAACAGTATGTCATCAGGCACGTTGCGCGGGTGACCGTAAATTTCCGTGGCGCCGCTGTGAGACAAAACAATCGGCGTAGCAGAAGCGGCAATCATATCTCGCACCAGATCGTCGTGGCCGTGGGAGCCGTCTAACATCATGCCAAGGCGATTCGCTTCTTTTACCAGCTCATAGCCCAGCGGCGATAAACCTTGCCATTGCTGGCCATCTGGGTCGGTGGAACTGTCGCCGAATTGATTGTTGCGGAAATGCACAGGGCCAACCATGCGAACACCAAGATCATAAAAAGTTTTCAGTAGCGATAGATCCTCACCTAGTGGGTAAGCATTTTCGATACTCAAATACACGACCTTTTTATCAACGCTATGGATACGAGCGGCGTGTGGGCTTTTCGTTGCCAGGGAAAACTTGTCGGGGTTGCCGGCAACCATTTTGTGAATGGCCAGGGCACGTAAGATCGCCGTATCACGGCTGCGCTGATAAGCCTCTGTCGTCAGAGGTCCTTGCGGCGAGTAAATGACCCAGAAGCCGCCATCCAGGCCCCCTTCCAACATGCGCGGATAGTCCACCTGGGAGTAATCGTAATCTGGGCGATAGCGCTGCAAGATATTAAACCCTGGGCGCACTAGTAGCGCCGGGGTGTCCAAGTGGGAGTCGAGCACCATTAAAGACTCGTGCAGCTCTGCCACCGGGTCTGGTGCGGCGGCGCTCGGTGTGTTCGTGGGGCTATTGCTCGTGCAAGCAGCGAGGCAAATCAGTAGCGCTGTTATGGCGCAGGTATGAATAGAGCGATACACGGTAGATAAAGTCCTGAGGTTTATGGCCAATGTACCGCGAAACGTCTTTTGGCAAAAGATGACTGAACATTTCCCGCCAGATGTGCGTTAATTCAGCACAAATGAATAGGGGGGAAGTTATGGGCTCTAATTGGTCCTTTGCCAAAAAAATTAGCGGTGTGGCGATCGCTTGTATCATGTTAGCGGCGTGTGGACAGAAAACGCCAGTTACCGACGCGGATGATGCAGCGCCCGCTGTTGGCAATGATCTCGAGCAGATTCATCAGAATGCCATTGTCATTGATGCCCATGCCGACATTGAAATTCCTGGCGAGGAATCTCGTTATGTTGGTGAAGACGGTAAATCCAAAGTCGCCCCTGACAAAATGCGTGCGGGTGGAGTTGATGCCGTGGTGATGGCGATTGCGGTTGGGCCAATGCCAAGAACAGAGGCCGGTTACGCCGCGGCGAAAGCGCAAGCAGACAAAGAACTAAATGCGATTCTCGAGCTCACATCTGACGAGCAAAGCGGCGTGGTGCTGGCGCGAACTGCTGACGATGTCATTGCTGCACAAGCGAATGGTAGTAGTGCCCTGATATTGGGCTTTCAAAACGCTCTGATTCTCGGCAAAGATCTAGACCTGATTAACACCTACTACGATCAGGGTGTGCGGGTGTTTGCTTTAACCCATATGGGCCATAACGATTACGCTGATTCATCGCGGCCTTTGTATATTGGTGAGCTTGGAAAGCATGAGGCAGAAGAAGAGCATGGCGGTTTATCCGAGCTAGGTCGCGCTGCCATATCGCGCCTTAATGAACTTGGTGCTGTGGTGGATATCTCGCAACTTTCCAAGGCGGCGGCCCTTGAAGTTATTGCCTTGTCCAAGGCGCCGGTCATCGCAAGTCACTCTAATGTGCGCGCCTTAACAGATGTAAGCCGAAACCTGTCTGATGAGGAAATTGATGCCCTGGCGGCGAAAGGTGGCGTTATTCATATCGCGCCATTTCGCGGTTACCTGTTCGACTCCACTGATCCGCAATTGGATAAGGATATTCGTGCCGCCAGACGCAAAGCTGGCTTAAAAGAAGATAGCTACTATCCCTTTGAGCTTTACTGGGAAATGGAAGACAAGGCCGCGCAACAAGCCTTCTTAAATGAGGTTAGCGGTTTGCTCGGTCCCGGCAGTATTGCCGCCATGGTGGATCATATTGATTACATTGTGCAGCGCGTCGGCGTGGATCATGTGGGTATTGGCACTGACTTTAATCACGGTAGTGGCATTGTTGGTTTTAACGATGCCAGTGAGGCCAGAGGTGTTACCCGGGGTCTGCTCGAGCGCGGTTATTCCGCTACGGATATTGAAAAAATCTGGGGTGGTAACTTTCTTCGGGTGTTCGAGCAGGCGGCTAAGCAACGTCCGTGACCTTGTAAACCAAACCATCAGGGCGAAAAAAAACTTCATCTAAACGATGAAATACTTGCACTTTGTAGAGTTAAGCCGTGTAAAGTCTTTGCTCGATATAGAGGGATGGGATAACTAAAGTTGCACAAGTTATCGCTTGGAACCATGGTCAGCTACGGCTTTGGCCAGATTTCCGAAGCAGCGAAGAACGTCGGCTTCAATACGTTCTTGCTGTTCTACTACAATCAGGTGCTTGGCGTGTCTGCCACGGGGACCAGTATCGCATTGGCGATTGCCCTGGTTTTTGACGCGGTGACCGATCCCCTCGCGGGTAGTCTTTCCGACAAATTGGTCAGTCGTTGGGGTCGGCGCCACCCATTTATTCTGTTTGCAGCCTTCCCTCTGGCTATAACTTTTTACTTTTTGTTTCACCCACCAGAAGATCTGTCTGAAGTGGGTTATGTGATCTGGCTGTTGTGTTTTGCGGTGTTGGTGCGAGCCAGCATGACTTTTTATCACATCCCGCATTTGGCTCTGGGGGCAGAAATGTGTGAGGACTATAGCCAACGCTCAACACTGTATTCCTTCAACACATTTTTTGGCGCGCTGGGCGGCAGTTTGCTGGTGCCAATTTCCTATCGATTGTTCTTTCCAACCACAGAAGAGTACAACCCGGCCCTGCTCAATGAGGCGGCTTACACGCCCTGGGCATTGTTCTTCGGCGCGCTGATGATTTTTGCCATCGTCGTGTGTGTTTTGGGTACTTACAAAGAAATTCCGCGTATTCGCGATAAGTCCGTTAAAGTCCACAAGCAGTTTGGGGTTCGGCAGTTGCTGGCGGAACTGCTGGAGGCGTTTCGCAATAAATCCTTCCGGGCAATTTTCTTCGGCATGATGCTCACCACTTTTATCCTGGCGGTAGAAGGTATTTTTAATCCGTTTATGGGCTTTCACTTCTGGGGCATGACCACAGAGCAACTGAGTTACCTGGTGTTTGGCGGCTTTACCGGGCTGGTGGCATCCATACTGGTGATTGGCCCGCTTACGGCGCGCTTTGAAAAGAAGTCGATTCTGGTGGTCTGTGCAGTGTTAACCATCATTAATATCAACACACCCATTGTCTTGATGCTGCTTGATGTGAGCTGGTTCCCTGAGCCGGGCAGCACCACTTTGCTGCTCATTTATATCGGCAATGTCACCACCACGTCTTTCCTGGGTCCGGTGATTTTTGCCACGTTAAATTCTATGTTTGCGGATATTACCGATGAGCATGAACTGGAGATTGGCGAGCGCCGTGAGGGTGTGATTTTTGCCGCGCGGGCATTTGCCGTGAAAGCCACCAGTTCTATTGGCCTGATTTTTGGCGGTATTCTGCTCGACTATATCCAGTTTCCGCGTGGTGCCGCGGCGGGCACAGTAGCGCCGGAAGTGGTTTGGAATCTGGGCTTTATTGCCGGACCAGCCACTTCAGTGTTTACGCTGGTGGGGTTAATATTCTATCTGGGCTATCAAATTAGTCGGGTTCGGCATCGAGAAATTCAGTCCGAGTTGGCAGTGAAACGCGCGGCTAGCCAGGCCTAATCAGGCAACACACTGGTTAACGCAGCGCGGGCAAAAAACAGGGGGAACGATGGCAAAGCCAGTGGCATATATGGAGCGCACGCGGCGCTATTATGAGGCGCAAGGGTTTGCGGCGGCATACCAATATGCCAGCCATGAACAAACGCCGTTAACCAAACCGCGTAAGCCGTTGAACGAATCCCGGGTGGCAGTGATTACGACAGCCAGTCGCTATTACCGGGAAGATCTTGAGCCCCGTAAGGTGGATTTTGGTAATGCTGCTGAGGTGCCAGAAAAAATGTTCGCCGACGACTTATCCTGGGATAAAGAGGCTACCCATCTCGATGATGTGAACTCTTATTTGCCGCTTGCTACTTTGCAAATGATGGCAGCGGCTGGCGATATTGGTTCGCTGGCGCCGCGCTTTATTTGTGCGCCAACCGAATACAGCCAGCGCGCCACACGAGAACATGATGCCCCGGAGATTTTGCAGGCGTTGCAAACTGACGAGATAGATGTGGCGCTGTTGGTGCCGCTCTGACCCATTTGTCACCAGACCGTGAGTCTGGTTGCCCGACATCTTGAAGCGAACGGTATTGCCACGGTTGTGATTGGCTCCGCCGTGGATATTGTGACGACGTGCGGCGTACCGCGGTTTTTGTTTGTGGACTTTCCTCTCGGTAACCCGTGCGGCAAGCCCTATGACCGGGAGATGCAGCAGCGCATTGTCAGGCAAGGCTTAGGGTTGCTGGAAACAACCACTGAGCCGAATCAGGTAGTGACCTGCGATGAGTCCTGGGGCTCCGATGCCTGGCGAGAAAATTATATGCGTGTGGACGATAGTAACCGCGATGAACTTGCGCAAATGGGCGAGGAGCTACGCCAGCGGCGCAAGACCAGGGTGCCAAGAACCCATTAAACCTGGCGATGTAGTAGGTGCAGTGAGCTAAAGATGAGTAACAACATGGATATCAAGTATCAGCAACAGGAAAACCAGAGTGGTGACGCAAGGGTTGCCACCCAAGGCTTTGGCCGCATAGATCCAACCAGGCTGCAAACCTTTCCGGCGAGCGAAATCGATGCCGCTTACGACTACTTCGCCAACAACGGTTTTGTGGTGCTAGAAGCTTGTCTGGACGATGCCGAACTGAAATTTATTAATGATTTTTACGATAACACCCAGGCCAGTATGCCGGAACGCTGGGGTTTAGCTGGGCGACGTAAACCGCATCATCGCAATCAGGGTTTGATTTACTCTCAGCCTTTGCTTGATCACCCGGAGCTGGATGACTATGTGCGTCATCCCAGTTCTTTCCCATTGATCGCAAAAATCCTTGGCGGTAAAGAACACGTGCGCATGAGCGAATTTAACTTCCGTGAAGCACCGGAAAACTCCGGCCAGGGCGCCATGAACTTTCACCACGATAATGTGGTGGCAGACCGTTTTATTCGGAGCCCTTATTTGCCTTGCGACTGGGTCTGCGCCATTCATTACTTAACGGATGTGCGGGAAGATACGCCGTCGTTTTGTGTGGTGCCGGGCAGCCACAAGTACGAAACCTTGCAGGAAGCCTATGAGGCCCTCGCAGACGACTATGTAGAGATCCCAATTTACGGTGCTGCGGGAACGTGTGTCGTTTACGATACCGGGCTGTTTCATACTCGCTACGATGGCGATGGCATCCAGCGGCGGCGGACCTGGCATCAGTATTACGCCAGAGGCGGCTGGCTGCGCAGCGCCTTGCCAACCACTGACCGCTATGTGCGGCCGCCAACGCCTCCCCTAACGGATTGGAACTTGTTCCCTGAGCGCCTGGTGATGTCAGATGATCCTGAAATCAAAATGTTCTTCTCCCATTGGAATACCGCCATGTGCGAATGGGTGGCGTCGGGTTTTGAGCCAGAAGTGCGGCGCGCCATGCCGCGCGGAGAGCAATAGATGAATCACTATTTGCCGCAGGCGACATACCGGGAGTAGGGTAGTCACTGTCATTTGCTATATATGACTCACAATAATAAAAACGGAGGCAAGATGGCACCAGTAACAGAACCGAAAAAGATCTTAATCACAGGCACGAGTAAAGGTATTGGCTATGATGCCGCCCTGTATTTTGCTCGTTTGGGTCATGAGGTAATCGCAACCATGCGCACCCCGGCGAACTCGACCCTGGGTGAGGCGGTGGCGGCAGAGTCATTGCCCGTGCGAATTATCCCCATGGATGTGGATAGCGAAGACTCCGTCAGCGCGGCGTTCGCAGACGCTGGCGAGATAGATGTGCTGATCAATAACGCCGGTATTTTAAGTTACGACACCATCGAGGAAGAATCACAAGCAACCATCGAAGCGGTCATGAATACCAACTATTTTGGCGTGGTGCGCTGTAGTAAGGCGGTCATCCCAATGATGCGCAAGCGTCGCTCAGGCTGCATTATCAATATTGGCTCGGTGGCAGGCACCATCGCGATTCCCTGTAGTGCAGCTTATTCCTCATCTAAATTTGCTCTCGAGGCATTCTCTGAGGTGCTGGCTCAGGAACTCAGGCCATTTTCAGTACGGGTCCATCTGGTGAAGCCGGGCATTATTGATACCCCCATGGCCACCCCTGAGTTCCCAGCGCCGCGAGCCGACTCTGCCTACCCCCATGGTCGCCGGGTGAAAGCCTTGTTCGGACTGGCCAGCCATATTGAAGCGCCGGCGGAGTTGGTGTCTGAGAAGCTAGGTTATCTGGTAGCAAGCAACGATGAGCGCTTACGCCATCCAGTGGGTCCTGATTCTTTGCAGTTTTTGGGTTACCGCGCCAGTGTGGACGACGAGCGCTTTATTGCTGCCTGGGGCACAGGTTCGGACGATGAGTTCTTAACCAAAACCCGCTCAGATATGATGCTGGATCTGGGTCCGTTCCTTGAACCTGAATAGCTAGATCAGATTTAGTTCTAGTTATTGCGCTGCACCATTGTGGTCCGGTGAGGCCCTTTTGATCTAAAGGCCCCGGATTACCGTAGTCAGAGGCGAAACCGCGAGAAAAGCCGTGGGCAGTAAATTACTGCTTAAAAAAATTCCCATTCATGGGATAATCGCGCGCCAAGCCAACCTAAAACGGTTGTATGAAAGCCAGAATTGATAATGGGAGAACTTTACACTGCCAGATTTACCCGAGCCAAGGATGCTCTTGCCCCTCATATTTCTGAGGAGACTTTGGAGTTTCACTACGGCAGACCACGCGACTTACGTCACCAAGCTCAATGATGCCATCAAGGGCACAGGCTTCGAAGGTAAAGACCTTGAAGCCATCGTTAAGTCTTCCGACGGCGGCGTATTCAACAACGCGGCGCAGATTTGGAACCACACTTTTTACTGGCACAGCATGTCTCCAAACGGCGGCGGCGAGCCAACTGGCGCGATTAAAGATGCTATTGATGCAGCTTTCGGCAGCTTCGCGGACTTCAAAGAGAAGTTCACTGCTTCAGCGGTTGGTAACTTCGGTTCCGGCTGGACCTGGCTGGTGAAAAACAGCGATGGCAGCCTGGCTATTGTTAACACTGATGATGCGGAAACGCCTCTCACTACCGATGCTACACCGATCTTGACGCTAGATGTGTGGGAACACGCCTACTACATCGACTACCGCAATGTTCGCCCTGATTACATTGCCGCGTTCTGGAATCTTGTGAACTGGGATTTCGCTAACGCAAATCTATAAAGTCTGGTTGTTAGTTCGCGAAAAGCCCTCTTTTTAGAGGGCTTTTTTCGTTGCGGCTGAAGATTTTTGTGAAAGGCTCTTTATTACCGCTGAAGGCTCTCTACAGCTGAAGGCTCTTTATTACCGCTGAAGGCTCTGCAAAAACGCCCGTACATCCTGGGCGGATTGGGTGGGGATTTCTTCCATGGGAATATGCCCGACATTGTCGTAAATCACCACTTTCACGTTATCTAGCACCTCGGCAAATTTGTCTGCAGTGCTGGCAGGTATCAAGGAGTCCTCCTTGCCCCACATGACCAGGGTTGGCTGCTTAAGGGTGCTCAAATCGTAAGTCTGGTTGGTATCGCGCCAGCCGGAAAATCTAGCCAGGGTGGCATCGCGAGTGCCCTCGCGCAAACTCAGTTCGTAATAGCGATCAATGAGCGCCTGATCCACCACAGGTGAATTGTTGTAGGAAGAGCGTACGCCTTGCTCAACCAGATAGTAAGGGTCGATACGCTTGGCAATAACGCGAAACCAGGGTTTTTGCAGGAGTTGAAACGTCAAGGAAGGATCGCCCGAATGTGCGCAGAGGCCGGCACCGCCACCCC
>JBKAGC010000006.1:0-42575 GCA_046290215.1 Pseudomonadales bacterium
GCCCGGGAGCAAGATCTCCCACAGACGAGGCCGCATAGGCGACTGAAAACCGGATCTATACGAATAGTGAAAGCGGAAAGAGGTTGAGAATGAATTAGCTAAAAAGAAATTTATGGGGCTATCGCCCCATGACAATTCAGTTAACAAAAAGGGTTGCAGGGAAAGTCCATAGGCGACATGTTATTTGCCGCCTGCTGATAAGTTCGTTCCCAAGAGTTCGAACTCTGAAACTAGCCCCATACCGACAGAGTCATCAGCAATTGACGTATATCCTACTAAATCGAATACCCCATTCGTCTCGGCTTGAATTATGATCACTGGTGTCTTGGTACCGCTTTCCTCATCAATATGAAATGCGTATTGGGGGATTAAGATATCCAGGTATTCGCCGACTAGTTCTTCGCCGGATTGCATCGAGAATACCGCTCGTCCAGCTTCTACATCTTGCTGCGTCGCAAGCTTGCCTGATGTAAAGGCGTTTGTAGGTAGTGGAGGCCAGTTGATTTCTTCGGCGTAGCTCATAGTCGTTATAATCGTCCAAGTTATTATTAGGGCAGCAATTATTCTCAAGCGCAAATAACAACATATTGATCGGAAAAAATTCAAACTAACAAAGCCCACGCTTCACCTATCCCCTTGAAACTCTTGCGTTCAGCTTTGCATCCTACCACTAGCCAGTCAAAGGATTTATGCAGTCCACTCTAGAATTTCCGGGAATTAATCGGAAAATCCGGTGAATTGCTCAAAAGTTAATCAGAATATTTTCCGAAGTTCTAAGCGCCTGCTGGAAACATCAAGAATATATTTCATAAGCTAAGCCTTAACCCACCAACACTTTCACATGCTCGCGCACGCCACTGGCCAGGCTTTCAAGATTGTAGCCGCCTTCCAGGGTGGAGATGATGCGCCCCTGACTGTACTGGTTAGCGCAAGAAGCGATGAGTTCAGTTACCCAGCGGTAGTCGTCGTCTTGTAGATTAACTTCAGCCAGTGGGTCCTTTTCGTGGGCGTCAAAACCGGCAGAGATGAAGATCAAATCGGGTTTGTGCGCCTCAATGGCTTTTAGCCAGCTTGCTTCAATGGCCGCTCGGAAGGTTTTGCTGTCTGTGCCGGATTCCAGTGGGGTAGCAATCACGTGTTCGTTTTCGAAGTCTAAATAGCGGTGGGGATAAAAGTGATTCTGAAAGCTGGAGCATACCAACACTTCTTCCCGGTCTTTAAAGATGTCCACGGTGCCATTGCAGTGGTGTACGTCAAAATCGAGGATCGCAACTCTATTAATGGTTGGGTCTAGCAGCGCCATCTCTGCAGCAATGGCAACGTTGTTAAACAAGCAAAAGCCGAGCGCGCTGGCGATCTCTGCATGATGGCCAGGCGGGCGGATGGCACAAAAGGCGCGGTTGGCTTCACCGGCAAGTACTCGTTTGGTTGCTTCTAACACCGCACCGGCGGCCAGCCGTGAGGCACGGAATGAGCCAGGGCTCATATAGGTGTCTGGGTCGACTTTGATCGCACCGGCTTCTGGTTCCGATTGCTCAATGTGTTCAATGTAATCCTGTGGATGCACGGCCGCTATATCCGCATCGCTAATTTCGCTAGCAAGGCCCTCGTTCATGTCACTGCTTAAGCCGCTTTGTTTTAGCTCCTCCATAACCGCGCGCAATCTGTCGGGCCGTTCCGGATGGCGCGGCATTTCATGCTGTAAACAATCGGGATGGGTGAGGAGAATAGGGCGGCTCATAATGTCACCTTTGCTTTAAGCTTTTCTTTGTAAATAGACAGATTTGTGATCGCGCACCACGTCGAACTGTGCTTCAAAACAGCCGAGCCACTCACTTTCGCGAATGGGTTGATCGTTGATGGTTTCGAGGGCGATTTGTTTCAGCGGCGCATAGGTGCGATTCAGTAAATGATGAAACACGCTTAAGTATTCAGGAAACTGTTCTGGCGTGGTCGCTTCATGCACATAGAGCTTCTTGCCGTTTTGCTCAATGCGTAACGCAATCTGGCTGCCTGAATACACTAAATAGTTTGAGCTCACCCGGCGCGGTAAGTCCAATGCAAGGCCAGTACCGCACAGGGAAATGGGGTCTACGGCGCTTAGCCAAAACACTTCGCTGCGGGTTGATGTAATAGCGGTTAACGCCGCGCTGGAAACAAACTGCGGCCCGGGAATACCTTCAAAAAAGTAACCGGACTGCACTTCGCCAGAGAGTTCCATCAAACGTAACGAGCGAAAGATGTTGGCCCAACGAAATTCATCCGCTTCATGGCTAAGCATTTCTTTAAACAGGATACCGTAGCGATCCAATAATAAGCGGACTCGCTCGCGGTTTATCTCTTCCAATTCCAACAAGTCGGTGCTGGGCTCGGGGTATCGAGGCTTAAACCAGTTGCCGGCAAACGGCAGGTCTTTTTGCCAGTTGCGAAAGCCTGAGCGGCGTATGCTTCGGGCTTTGGGTGCATGTTCGAATCTCTCTGCCTGGAACTTTGTATCAATGCCTTTGCGCAAAGCGGCAAAGGTGTCATTGCTAAGTTCACCGCGCCAGACTCCGGCCCAGATCTGGTCGGTGAGTTCTGCCGCCGGTAAGCCAGTTTTATCCAGCAGCGCCATAAAGTCGTAGCGACTATAAGTATCACTGACAATGGTATCGTCCTGGGCCTCTGGTGCACGGAGCAGGGGTAGCGCGTCTGCATATGCAAAGCGGATTTTCTTGTTCTCTGCACCTAACCACATCACACCTGCGGTTTGCATCAGTAGGTCTAGAGTGCGGCCGTCATAACCTGGCAACCGTGCTGGTAAGATGGCTTGCTCCCAGTGCTCGGCGTTAGCGGGCAACCCTTGCAGAATGTCCAGGGTGTTAGCCAGGTCTTGTTCCGTATCGGGCTGGTTACCTGTAGACACATATCGCCTTTGCCAGCGGTATAAAAATGGCGTGAGCTCTGTGAGTGGCAGTGGCTCAAACTGTACCCGTGCGGCCCGCCGCACAAAGCGCAGTAGGGTTTCAAAGTTCTGGGCGTCGCAAAAGTGAATGTGATTAGAGCCTTTGATCAACGGCCCAGCAATAATGGTTTGTTCGCCCAACAAGCGAGATAGGGCAGTGTCTACCTGCTCCTGAGCAGCCCCCAGTTTCTCGGCGATGGTATCCAGTGTTAACGGCCCGTAATACTGCAACCAGTTGCCAAGCAAAGTCGCGCTTACCTCGTTTAGGTTTTCCTCAACCCAGTCTTTATCCTCTACGTGTACTACAAAAGTCTGCTTGCCGTGTTGTAGTGTGGCGAGATCATCCGCCCGCTCTATTTCTGGCCACCATTCAGATACGGGAATGAGCGTGCGTTCTTTAACCCACTCAGAGGTTTCAAGTTCGCTAGTCGGTTCATAACCGTGGAAGGTGCGCTGGCGTCTGGCGGTAAAATCGTTGACGATTTCCTGGGGTATGCCCGGCCGCAGTGCTGGCTGAAATACCAGCGACTCAATTAAGTCTGCGGCAAGATTTGAAGTGGCCGCCGCGTTCTTAGGCTTATCGTTCATGTACATGTATTCAAAAATCTGATCGTAAGCCACGGTCTGGGCGAACGGGCTTGGCCGATCGGTACTGACTTCACTCACTTGAATCTCGCCGGTGGCCAGCTCGTCTAGCACCAGGTGCAAGTTTTCGAGGTCAAATTCGTCTTGCAGGCAACTGCGCCAGGTTTCCAGCAAGATGGGGAAGTCCTCGTACTTCAACACCACATCCAACAACTTCTGCGATTGCAGGCGGCTCATCCACAGAGGTTTGCGTTCATTAAACTTACCCTTGGAAAGCAGTAGGGCGCGGCCCGCGTTTTCCCGAAACCGCGCGCCGAAAAAGCCGGAACCTTCAAGGCGCTGCCGTAAGTAGCTTTCGAGGTTTTGGCTGTTGACTAAACCAAGTAAGTTTTCAGTGTCCATGTCATCTAAGAGTTGGAACACGAGGCTCTGGTCGGTGACAAAAATCTCAGGCTGCTCGGCAAACTTTTCTAACCAGGCAGCTTCAAGTGCCAGGCCAAATGGCCGGTTTACGCGGTTACCCCAGCCTGTATGAATCACGATTTGGCTACCGCTGGCCTGACCTGGTCCAGAGCGGATGTGCTCAATCAAGATATGATGACGGTGGGGCAAAGGGGTGGCGGTATGGGCCTTTTGCCGTTGCAAAAGGCCTACCAGTTCTTGACTGGGCAAAGCTTCTAAATGATGTTCTGTTTCAAGGCGTTGTAGAAATGCTTCGTTGTCTAATTCGGCATCGGCAGCTTCCAAGAAGTCACCAATGCGCGCGGCATAATGAAAGGAGCGATTAATCCCTTCGGAGCGCCAAAATGGCGGGGCTAACTTGTCTGGTTTGGCGGGTGCCACAATCACATCGTTGTGGGTGATCTTTTTTACTTGCCAATGTTGGGTGCCAAACGCAAATACCTGGCCCACGTTGGCTTCCCAGACAAACTCTTCATCCAAATCACCAATACGGGCATTACTGGCTTCATGGCGAATTTGGAAGTAACCCCGGTCTGGAATCACACCGCCAGACATATACAGCGCCATGGTGCTGCCTTTGCGGCTCTCAATGGTGTTTTTGATCTGGTCCACCACCACCTTGGGTTTCAGCTCACGAATACGGTTCTCGCCATAGCGGCCGTTCAACATACCCAGCATCAAATCAAACTGTTGTCGGGGCAAATCATGGAAGGCGCTGGCGCGGCGCAATTCTAAATACAGCTCATCAATATCCCAGGGTGCGGTGCTGGTCATCGAGATGATCACCTGCGCCAGCACGTCCAGCGGGCAGCGCACGGTCTTAATGGGTTCAATGTCTTTGTCCAATACGGCTTTGCCCAGCACTGCGGATTCGATGAATTCCAGTGGGTGAGTGGGGTAAATGGTGCAGCGACTCACCTGACCAACGCCGTGTCCGGCCCGGCCAATACGTTGGATGGCTGAGGCGATGCCTTCTGGGGCTTGCACTAAAATCACCTCGTCCAGCGCGCCAATATCAATGCCCATTTCAAGGGTGCTGGTGGCGACAATGGCGGCCAGTTCTCCGTTTTTAAGTTTTTGCTCTACATCCAGGCGGATTTCTCTGGCGAGGGAGCCGTGGTGCGCGTAGGCCAGGGTTTCCGCTGCGGCCACATTGATTTTGTGGGTTAAGGTTTCTGCCAGGGTCCGGCTGTTCACAAACAACAAGGTCGAAGTGTTCTGGCGGATACGCTCCACAAAGTCGTAGGCCAGCGTTTCCCAGACTTTTTCTTCCACTGGGCGATTGGCTGCTGCCTCTGGGTAGCGCACATTCACCTGGTACTTTTTCTCTGCATTGGACTGCAAACACTGCACCTGGCGTTTTTTGTAGTTATGACCATCCAGACGTTCATAACCGGCAACGAAATCTGCCACGGCACTCATGGGGTTTACCGTGGCCGATAAGCTAATACGTTGAAATTCCCCCGCTAGAGGCACCAACCGCTCAATGGCGCTCATCAAATACACACCGCGTTTGTCGCTCACCACGCCGTGTACTTCATCCAGGATGACGGTCTCAATATGCCGCAGGAGGCTTTGACCGCTCTTGCTGGTCAAGAGGATATTCAAACTCTCTGGTGTGGTGATCAGTATTTCTGGCGGCTTTTGAATCATGCGGCGGCGTTCCGCTTGATCGGTGTCACCGCTACGGGTCTGGGCACGAATATCTGGGAACCAGTTGCCGCTGGCCTCGGCACGAGCCTTTAAGGCCGCAAGCGGCGTGTTGAGATTACGCTGGATATCGTTATTCAGGGCTTTTAGCGGACTCACATAAAGCACCCGGGTTGCGCCGGTTTCTAACTTACGCGTGGCAAATTGGTTAATGGCCCAGAGAAACGCTGTGAGGGTTTTACCGCTGCCGGTGGGAGCACTGATTAACAGGTTTTCTTTACTGGATATTTTCGGCCAGGCTTTTCGCTGGATATCAGTGGGCGCGCCGTAGGTTTCATCAAACCAGTTGGCAATGTGTGAGTCAAAAATGTCTAGCGCCGCATCCATCGTTCAAGTCTACCTGCAAACTGCTCGGCAATCATGACGCTGGCGTGGCACAATTTGGCATCTCTATTATGTGTGAAATAGTTTAAATGCGTTATTTGCTCAGCGTTTGTTTATCGTGCGCCTTGTTTTTTTCTGCTGTCAGCGTTCAGGCCGATGCCGTTGATTTTGAGCGGCAGGCCATCACCGTGGCGTTGACCCAGGAACCACCGAATCTAAACAGTTTACTCACCACAGATCTGGTGAGCTTTTTTGTGATTGGCCATGTCCAGGAAGGGCTGATTCGTTACGACCGGCGCGGCCGGATTGTGCCGGGGGTCGCGCAAAGCTGGGAACAATCCTCTAATCAGATTGTGTTTAAGCTGCGCCCGGACGCGAAATGGAGCGACGGCTCCCAGGTGACGGCCCACGACTTTGTGTACGCCTGGCGTACCCTCAACGATCCTGCTACTGCGGCGCCTTATGCCTCGATTATGCGGCCTATTAAAAATGCCGAGGCCATTCAAAAGGGTGAGAAAGCCCCGCAAACCCTCGGCGTCACCGCGCTAGATGACGTGACATTGCAGGTGGACCTTGAGCGGCCCTGCGGCTTTTGTATCTCAGTGATGAACCACGCGGCGTTTTATCCAGTGAAGCAAAGCTTTTACGAAGAGGCGGGTAACAAGTATGGGGCCGAGGTGGAGACGTTGCTTTACAACGGACCTTTTAAGCTGACCAAATGGATTCATGGCGCCGAGCTAAAAATGGTCAAGAATGAGCATTACTGGAACCGTGATGCTATTACCCTGCAAGAACTCAATGTGGGTTACATCACAGAGGATAACCGGACCCGGTTAAATCTGTTTCGCGATGGCAAGCTGGCTCTAGCGCGGATGGGCGCCGATACCGTTAACGATGCCTCGGCTCAGGGTATGCGCCTCAGAACCTTTGTCACTGGCGGCATGGCGTATATTCGGATGAATCATACCGATGCCTCGCCCCTAAGCGATGTGCGGCTGCGCCGCGCGTTGCAGTTGGTGTTTGATTCCGATGAGTTTGTGAACAAGGTGATTGGCATTCCAGGCTACAAGACTGCCAGTTCGTTCTTCCCCTCCTGGTTAAATGGCGTAGAAGATAAGTTCGCTGCGGAATACCCGTTAGAGCCTATTCGCCGTGATATTCCGGCCGCAAAGGCACTGGTGGCAGAAGTGCGCGCCGAGGGGGAAATCCCAGCGATAACTATGCTCACCACCACGTCTCCAACCGGCGTGAAGATTGCCGAGTATTTTCAGGGTTTGTTTAAGCAACATCTGGGTATTGATGTGAAGGTGGATCAGCAAACCTTCAAGCAGTATCTGGTCAAGGTAAACAGGCAGGAGTTCGATTTGTCGCTAGCCAGTTGGTACCCGGATTTTGATGATGTGGTCACCTACGCGGATTTGCTTGCGTCCTACAACGACAACAACACTGGTCGGTTTGCGAGCGAAGCTTACGATGCGGAATTACAGGTGCTGCTCACCGCAGAGGACCCAAAAGTCAGAATGGCGGCGGCAGACAAGCTACAGAGAATTATTCAAGAAGAGGTGGCGGTCATCCCAACGGCAGAAACCGGCTCCGCCTATTTGCAGCATCCAAAGTTACGCGGCGTGGTGCGAAGGGTGTTAGGTGCTGATCCTGACTACACCTTCGCCCGCGTAATTGAATAAGGGAAGGAGGGCGCCTTAGCCCTCTGCTCTGAGTTCAGCGATAAAGGCATTGGACTCATCAATGGCGCTTTGCATGGTGGCAACCAACGCTGCCACATCCTGATTCACAGTGCCCAGCTCACCCTTTAAAGAAGCAATGGCACGGGCGTTCAGGTTGTGCTTCAGGTACAAAACATTGTCTTTCAACGTGGTGAGCACTGGGTCGATAGAGCTTTCTGCCTTGCGCATGGAACTTAGCAAACGATTGTAGCGACGTTCCGTGGCCTTAAGTTGTCGTTCACTGTCACGACGGTAGCGATCATTGCTGTATTCATCCAACTCGTCACGCCATTCATCGAAGAGGGCATTGGCAACAGATTCCACGCTATCGATACGAGCGGAAATATTCTCTGCAGCATCCACGCTGTCTTCATATTCGTCGCTGAGCTTTTCATACACATCTTGCAGCTCACCGCCGTCGAAGTTCACCACGGCCTGAAACTGCTCCAGCGCATCCTTGAACTGCTGCTGACCTTCTTCTTGCGCTTCCTGAGCGGACTCAATGCGGTCGATCAGCACGTCCCGTTTGGGAATGCCAATGCGCTCCAGGGCGTCATAGTAAGCTGTCTCACAACCGGCGAGGAACAGGGCGCCAAGTAGTACCAGAAGTTTCATTCTCACTAGTCTTTTCCTTTCATGGCTTCGACAATGCGGTCAGTGCGCTTATCTTCTAAATAACTGTGGACCACCAGCACCGCGTGGATGGCGCCCGGCACGTAAAAGCACAAGGTTAGGATAATGTTAATGATGCCTTGAATCGGCTTGCCGCAAATAAAAACCGCAATGGGTGGCAGTAAAATGGCCAGCAAATAACGCATATGATTCTCCTAAGTGCTTATTTTTTAATGTTATCTGGATTTTGTCTGGAATGGTAACTCAGGCGTGTTCAAAGTAACGCTGGTACTCCCACAAACTGACTTGATCGCTATTGGCATTAGCTCCTTCGGTGTGGAAAGCCAACCACTCTAATTCACGAGTTTTAGCCCAGTAGTCGAGCAACGATTCACCGAGTGTAGCTTGCAGGAGTGGATCGTGTCGGGTGCGCTTTGCGGCAGCTTTGATGGTCGTGGGTAAGTCTGCTTCAGAAGGCGGTAGTCCCCACGCCAGGCCGGTTTGCTCTGGCTCAAGCTCGAGTTCTTCCTTAAGCCCAGCAAGACCGCCGGCAAAAATCGTGGCCAGGGCAAGATAGGGATTTACATCGCTGGCGGCAAGGCGATGCTCAATTCGTGCGGTATTGGCAGAACCGGTGAGCACGCGAACGGCGGTGGACTTATTGTCCATGCCCCAACTGCGGGTCATGGGCACCGCGGTAAAACCTTTGAAACGGCGATACGCGTTTACAGTAGGGCACAGCAAAGACACGCTGCCGTGCATGGTGTTAACAATACCTGCCAGCCAGTGATTCATCAGTTCACTGCGCTGTTGGGGTTGATCATCCTGATAAAACAGAGCCTTGCCAGAGCCGTCTGAGAGCGAGTGATGAATGTGCATCCCGCTACTAAACTGGCCGCCCAAATTGGCCATAAAGGAGGCGGCGTGGCCAAGGTCTGAAGCCACCTCGTAAACCATTTGTTTGACCCGAACTACCGTGTCGGCCATTTGAACCGGGGCCAGGGGTGTAAGATTCAATTCTACCTGGCCGGCGCCAGCTTCATCGTTCCAGCCTTCCCACTTGATGCCTTGCCATTCCATGCGGCGGATCAGCTCTTTCATAAACGGCTTAACCTGAAAGGCATTGCGGATGTTGTAAATGCTGCCGCCATTTTGCACGGCGCTGACGGGAGTCATGTTGCGATATTTGGCAGCCCGTAACTCGGTAAATGATTCTTCAAAAATAAAGAACTCTAGTTCAAAGGTGCATTTGGCGTGTAAGTCTTGTGCCGCCATGTCTGCCACCAGGCGCTTCAACTGTGAGCGCGGACAAAGCTCTAGCGGGTTACCGGCGGCGTCTGTTAAATCCGCCATGCAGTGGCCCAGATCCGGGTCCGAGCCGTCATAAATCAGCGTATCGATATCGGGTCGTACATACACATCCCCGAGATTGGGTTGGCGATCCGGGTGCCACATGGTCATATGTATCGAGCCACCCATATCCATGGCAATGGCCATATCGCTGACGGCGTGACCTTTTGGTAAGTAAGACAAAAATTTCGCGCGGCTTAGGTGTTTGCCAATGCCAGTGCCGTCTAGATTGGTGGCGTGGGTGCGCACCACGGTAATGTGGTGTTGATCCATCCAGTCGTCGAGTTCTTCTACATTCATGCTGTCTCACCCAACATCATGTGTAAGGTGATATCACTCATCACCGTGGCGTGCTTTAAAGTATAACGACCACTGAGTTTGCCGCTTGCCAACAGTTGCACAAAGGGTGCGCCGCCGCTAAAAGCTTCTGCCAGCACTGCCGCTGGGCCTTCGAAGTAACAGGCGGATTCTGACTGGCCGACGCTAAGCTGCCGATCTTCATCCAGACACTTTACCGTCAGACCGCTGGGCATTTCGGGCACCTCATGATGCTGCTCCCAGAAGCGCTTTAAGGCGTCGGCCCAACTGACGGCGGGGAAGTCCATAAATTTCCCGACTTTAAGTAACAGCAAGGGGCTACGAAATAGCCCTTTAATTTTTGGTTTTGCCGCTGGGTTATTGAGATCGATCGTTAAAACCAGATCGCAGTCTTTCGCCGCGCCGCTGGTAAGTGCAATGCCCGCGTCGGTTACGTGGATTGTCACTGCCTGTGGGTCAGTAGCGGACTGAATCGCAAACTTACCACGGAGCCCAGCCGTCTCTTTTGCGTAAGCCTCATGCTCCAGCGCATCGCGTATCTTCTTGGCGAAGATAAGTTCTAGTGGTGCTGGGTCATGACTAACAGTGACGGTGGGTTTTTTGATCATTTTGGCTCGACGTATTCCACCACTTCCAGGTCAAAACCGGAGATCGCGTTATAGCGGATAGGCGAGCTAAGCAGGCGCATTTTACCGACGCCAAGATCACGCAATATTTGTGAGCCGGTGCCTACCACACGATAAACGCCGCTTTCAGAAAGCCCTTTTTGCAGTGGTGGCATTTCTGGGAAGTGTTCGATTTGCGCCAGGGTTTCTTGCTTGGATTCTGGTTGGTCTACCACTACTAGTACCCCGTGACCTTCATCTGCAATGGCCGCCATGGAGTTCTGGATCGACCAGGACTGGCGAAACCCAGGGCGTTCAGTACTAAACACATCTCGTAAATTATTGATGGTTTGCACCCGCACCAGACAGGGCTTATCCGGTGAGATATCTCCCAGGGTTAGCGCATAGTGGACGCTGTCAGAGACGCGGTCGGTATAGGTGTGCAATTGAAACTCGCCGTGGGCGGTTTGAATGGCGCGTTCATCCTCGCGATCAATCGTGCGGTCATTCAAGTTGCGATAGTGGATCAGGTCGGCAATGGTGCCAATCTTGATGTTGTGCTTCTCCGCAAATACTTCTAGCTCTGGGCGTTTGGCCATGGTGCCGTCTTCATTCATCACCTCGACAATCACAGCGGCTGGTTCATAACCTGCTAGCCTGGCAAGATCGCAGCCGGCCTCAGTATGGCCTGCCCGGGTCAAGGTGCCGCCGTTTTTCGCAATCAGCGGGAAGATATGCCCTGGCATGACAATGTCATCGGGGCGGGCGTTTCTCGCCACGGCGGTGCGGACGGTTTTTGCCCGGTCAGCGGCAGAAATACCCGTGGTAATACCCGTTGCGGCCTCAATTGAGACGGTGAAATTGGTTTCGTGCAGGGAGGTATTGGATTCCACCATTAATGGCAGATTGAGCTGCCGGCCGCGTTCTTCAGTTAAGGTCAGGCAAATTAATCCGCAGGCCTCGCGGGCCATAAACGTAATGTGTTCCGGGGTGACCACCTCGGCGGCAATAATCAGGTCTCCCTCGTTCTCGCGGTCCTCGTCGTCCATGATCAGGACCATTTTGCCCTGACGAAAGTCCTCAAGAATTTCTTCTGCAGTGTTCACGCTAACAACTTCTCCGGTCTCACGACCATTTTGGATAGACGGCAGAGTATACGTTAATTCCCGATCTGGGACTTCCTCCATGTACAATAGGCTCTCTGGAACCTGGAGAGTGTTTTTTGTCAGACCTGATTGCGCAATTACGCCGCGTATGCCCCCATCTGATTCATGATGAGCGCTCTCTGCGGGTGTATGAAAGCGACGGCTTAACAGCCAAGAAGCAATTGCCCTGGTGTGTGGCGCTGCCGGAAACCATCAGTGAAGTCCAGGCGATCATGGCGCTGTGTCACAAGGAGAATATCCCGGTGGTAGC
This sequence comes from Pseudomonadales bacterium, assembly GCA_046290215.1. Classification (GTDB taxonomy): domain Bacteria; phylum Pseudomonadota; class Gammaproteobacteria; order Pseudomonadales; family Azotimanducaceae; genus JAHRVQ01. Next base: position 12,051 of record JBKAGC010000006.1, read on the forward strand.
CCGGGGCGCGGGTACGGGGTTATCTGGCGGCGCCATGCCGCACTCGGAAGGGGTACTGCTGAGCCTGGCGAAGTTTAAGCGCGTGCTCGATATTGATGTGGAAAATCGCCTGGCCCGGGTAGAGCCTGGCGTCACCAATCTGGGCATTAGTGATGCGGTACGCCATTTGGATCTGTATTACGCGCCGGATCCCAGTTCACAAATCGCTTGTAGTATTGGCGGTAATGTTGCCGAGAATTCCGGTGGCGTGCACTGCCTCAAATACGGCTTGACCGTGAATAATGTTCGCGGCCTTAAACTCGTTTCCCCAGAAGGGGAGCTGTACGAAATTGGCAGTGAGGGTTTTGATGCGCCGGGCTTTGATTTGCTAGCGTTGCTGCACGGTTCTGAAGGGATGTTGGGCATTGTGGTTGAAGTGACGGTGCAACTCTTGCCGAAACCCCATACCACGGCGGTGGTGTTGGCGGGTTTTGCCACGGTGACCGCGGCAGGTGAGACGGTGGCGACGATATTATCAAGTGGTTTGTTGCCCGCTGGGCTTGAGATGATGGATAAGCTCGCCATTGAGGCGGCAGAGGACTTTGTTCATGCCGGTTACCCTCGGGAAGCAGAAGCGCTGCTGCTGTGTGAACTAGACGGCAGCGAGATCGATGTGGCAGCGCAACTGGAGCGCCTGCGAGGTATTTTAGCCGCCGGCGGTGCCATTGACGTGCAAGTGGCCGCTGATGAATCGCGCCGCGCCGTGCTCTGGCAAGGTCGCAAAAGTGCCTTTCCTGCGGTGGGGCGGATCGCGCCGGATTATTTCTGCATGGATGGCACCATTCCAAAAAAAGAACTGCCGTTTGTGTTAAGCGAAATCAGCCGCATGGGCGAGTCCTTCGGCTTGCAGGTGGCGAACGTGTTTCATGCTGGCGACGGTAATTTGCATCCGCTGATTCTCTACGATGCCAATAATCATGAGCAGTTAGAAGCGGCAGAGCAGTTTGGTGCAGCGATTCTCGAATTGTGTATCACGCGCGGCGGCACGATCACCGGGGAGCACGGGGTTGGTGTCGAGAAGATTGACCAGATGTGTATTCAATTTGGCACTGACGAACTGTCGCGCTTTCATGAGGTGAAAGCGTGTTTTGATCCAACCGGGATACTAAATCCGGGCAAAGCCGTCCCCACCCTTAATCGATGTGCTGAGTTTGGCGCCATGCATGTGCATGCCAATCAGTTACCTCACCCAGAGCTAGAGCGGTTCTGATGATTGAAGCTCTGGTGGAACAAGTTGTTAAGGCCGCAGAATCCGGCGTGCCCCTGAATATTGTTGGCGGTAACTCCAAGGCATTTTATGGCAAAGATTTATCCCATCTAGAATCACTTAATACTAGCGGGCTGACTCAGCTGGTGAGTTATGAGCCGTCGGAATTAGTCGTCCAGGTACAAGCGGGATATCCCGTGAAAGACCTCGTAGAACTGTTGGCGAGAGAAAACCAGATGCTGGGGTTTGATCCCACAGACTTTGGCGGCTCCACCATTGGTGGTGTGATTGCCAGTGGACTGTCCGGCAGTCGCCGGCAATTTTTAGGTGCTGGCCGGGATTTCGTGCTAGGTGTCGATGTGATTGATGGCACTGGCAAGCACTTACAGTTTGGTGGTCAGGTGATGAAAAACGTCGCCGGCTATGATGTGTCTCGTTTGCAAACGGGTGCCATGGGCTGTCTTGGAGTGATTACCGAGGTAAGTCTTAAGGTGCTGCCTAAATCCGAGCAAGAACAAACCGTCCGCATTGCTCTGGAACGAGGTGAAGTGTTAAGTACCATGCGCGGTCTTAGCCAAAAGCCGGAAACTTCTGGTTTGGCTTATTGGCAAGGCGACCTTTACGCTCGCTTTAGTGGCAGTGAACCCTCAGTGACCGCCAACTGTGCTGACGTCGCGGGTGAGGTGTTAGAGGCGGGCGAAGCCGCGCGGTTTTGGCAGCAGCTCGACAGCTTGCAGTTGTTTCAAGAACACCCTGATGTTTGGCGAGTTTCTACCCGGCCCAATCATCCTGATAATGGTCTGAGCGAGGCCAGGCTGATTGATTGGGGCGGTGCCCAGCGCTGGCTCACGGAACCGCCTGGCGAATTGGCAGCGGGTTATGCCACCCGGGTAAAGTCGTCAGCACCGGATGCATCGAGGTTCGCGCCGCTACCTGCCTATCAATTGCGTATTCACAAAAACCTCAAGGCGGTGTTTGACCCGAAAGGTATTTTAAACCCCGGCAAAATGTACCCAGAGTTTTAGGCAAGATACCGTGCAAACCCATATTCATCCCAACTTAAAACCGCTGCCTGAAATCCAGGATGCCGAGGCTATTTTGCGTAGCTGCGTCCATTGCGGTTTTTGTACAGCCGTGTGTCCTACCTACCAGGAACTGGGGGATGATTTAGATAGCCCCCGTGGTCGCATTTACCTCATCAAAAACTTACTCGAAGAAGATTCGTTAGGCGAGCACACCCACGAACATTTGGATCGCTGCTTGACCTGCCGTAGTTGTGAAACCACCTGTCCTTCTGGGGTGGAGTATGGGCGCTTGTTGGAGATTAGTAAGGGTTTGCTGCAAACCCGCTATTCGCCGAAACGCAGTGTTTTGAAACGCGTTCAAGCCTTTGGCTTGCGTCAGCTGCTAACTCGCCCTCGTGTGTTTGCAGCTTTGTATCAACTAGGATGGTGGTTGCGACCAATTTTGCCCGGTGCGATCCAGCGTAAAATGCCTCCAGTGCATTTCACTGGCCCAGCGGCGAAATCAGCTGCAAGCGAAGCGCCCGCGCAAGGCACCGTCTTATTGTTACAAGGCTGTGTGCAGCGTTCCTTAACACCAGGGGTTAATCGCGCCATTGAAACCCTATTGGCACGGCAAGGCATGGCGGTGCGTTATCTAAGCGCTGAAGGTTGCTGTGGCGCAGTGGACTACCATCTTGGCAAGCACGATGTGGGTCTGGCGCGCATGCGCATGTTGCTCGATAAGTTGCACGGCCAGTTGGATGCTGTGTCCTATATTGTTTCTAGCGCCTCGGGTTGCGGCGTCACCTTGAAGGACTATCCAGCGCTGTTTGCCAATGAACCAGAGTATCGCGAAAAGGCCGAGGCGGTCGCTGCCAAACTGAAAGACATTAGCGAGATTGTCTCCGGTTCTGAGCACCCCATCCAGCCTGTTAGCGTCGCTATTCAGAATCCTTGTACGCTCCAGCACGGGCAAAAGTTGCCGCATCAAGTTGAAAACATTCTGCGTGCTGCTGGCGCTAAAATTGTCCCGGTACAGGAGCCTCATCTCTGTTGCGGGTCCGCCGGGACTTACTCGGTACTAGAGCCAGAGCTGGCAACGCGCCTTGGCCAGCGCAAGGTGAAAAACTTAACCGAGCACGCGCCAGATGTGGTGGTCACCGCCAATGTGGGCTGCCAGACCCATCTTTCCGCACTGGCGGATACACCTGTGATGCATTGGGCAGAGTTCCTGGCGAGCTATAGAAAGTAACCCGGTTACTTAAGGGTTCTGGTGTAACCAGACTAACAAACCTTTCTGCGCGTGCATCCGATTAGCGGCTTGCGGATAAATAATGGCGTTCTTATCACGCGCTAATTCACCGCTGATTTCGAAGCCATCGTGGATCGGCATGTCGTGCATGATTTTGCAGTCAACGCCTTGCAGTAACTCATGGTTTAACTGGTACGGCATCATCTTCTTCAGCTTGGCGTCATTTTCTTCTTTGTGCGCCGGGTTGTTGAAGTACTGCATATCGATCCAGGTATCCGTGTAAACAAAGTCAGCCCCTTGCACGGCCGCTTTGGGATCTTCCACATGGTTGATGTTGTTATCGCCAGCAAGAATTTCTTGCACGTAAGCATCCTGGCTTTCGCCATTGTCGTCTGGCGTTGGTGTGCCGAGCGTGAGTTTAATGCCGAGCTTGTGGCACAAGGTCACGAGGGAGTTGGACACGTTATTTTGCACGCCCACATAGACCAGATGGGCATCGCGCACGTCGCCATCATAATGCTCGGTCATGGTGAGCACGTCGGTTAAAGCCTGGCAGGGGTGGTACTTTTCATCGCAGCCGTTAATGACGGGCACTTCACTGGCAGCCATCACGGTTTGCAAGTCGCTGTGATGCATCAAGCGCGCCATGATGAATGACACATTGCGCGACAAGTAAGCTGTTTCGTGGTCGATGCCAGATAAAACAAAGTTAGACGTCAGCCAATCCACATAAATCGCGTGGCCGCCCAGTTCCGTCATACCGGCTTCAAACGATACCCGGGTACGGGTACTGGTTTTTTGAAACAACATGGCCAGACTCAAGTGGCTTAACGCCTGCCGATAATCCTCAGGGTTAGCTTTGATGGTGGCCGCGAGGCTCAGGATTTGTTCCAGTTCCTCGGTAGTAAAACTCTGTAGATTAGGCACGTGGCGCATGGTGGCTTCCAGGGTTGTATCCTTGCGAAAGCGCGCCAAGATACCCGATCAGATATTTTATGTACAGGGTTCGGCATGGCTTTGCCGGTGCTTCCAATCTCCCTGCGGTGGGCCTATTCTGGGTAAAACTCAAAATTGGACTCCCAACCATGTGCGGCCGATTCAACATGATCGCTGATCCCTTGACGCAATTAATTATGAAAATTGTCTCCGGGGAACTGACCGATATCTCTTTGCAGGATCGCTATAACGTTGCACCCACAGAGGATGTGCCAGTGCTGCTGAAAACCGAGGCAGGGCAATGGGCGCTGCAAGATATGCGCTGGTGGCTGGTACCCAATTGGAGTGATGCGCCGTCCACGAAATACACCATGTTTAACGCGAAGTCAGAAACCCTGGCGAAAAGTAGAGCGTTTCGGATGCCGTTTCAACGCCAGCGCTGTATTGTGCCGGCCTCAGGTTATTACGAGTGGCAAAAACAGAGTTCTGGCAAGGTGCCGTATTTGATTCAACCGGCGCAGTCAGAGGGCTTTGCCTTCGCTGGTTTGTGGGATACCTGGCAGCGCGGCGGCACGCGGGTAGACAGTTGCACGATTATTACCGAGCCGCACCTGAGGGTATGGCTGAGTATCATCACCGCGTACCTATTCACCTGGGTCTGGATGAAATTGAGCGCTGGCTGAATCTGGATTCCAGCCAGGACGAATTGACGGCCTTGCTATCACCCCATATGCGTGAGCCAATACTGGTTACACCAGTGTCTAGTTACGTGGGTAACTCACGCAACAAAGATAGCCGCTGCATTGAGCCAATTGGTGATAGCAAAACCATTCACTAGCCGCGCTCCGGCAGCGGCAACTTTTTTCAGGCAACTAGTGCTTTTTAAATGAAACTAGTTTCGGGAAACGTGAAAAGTGTTGTCGTCAGCAATGTTGTCTAGCGTGTATTTAATTTCGCTAATGATGTCTTCATTGCTGCGACCGGCAGCTTGATAAGCTTCGATCAACTTCCAGACCAGCGCTTGACCGTAGGCATTCAGATCAACATTCTCATCTGCAGCGGCCTTAATGCCGTCTTCAAGGTGTTGTTGGGCGATTGAGTAAGCATTTGCCATGATGTATCTCCTGATTGTTCATGGATCTTAAACTACAGGTAAGTTTTAGAAAAACTACCCATTTCATAACGTGAAATCATTTCCCGATGTACTTCATCGGGGCCATCAGAAAGGCGCAGGGCGCGATGTGCCGCCCACATTTTAGCCAGGGGTGTTTCACTGCTCACCCCCATGCCGCCAAACATCTGGATGGCCCTATCGATCACTCGCAAGGCCATACTGGGGACAGCAACTTTCATTTGGGCAATCTCGTTTAGAGCACCTTCCAAACCGGCCTGATCGAGATAACAAGCCGCGCGGAGTGCCATCATTCGTGAGAGTTCAATGTCGATACGCGAATTGGCAATCACGTCCACATTGCCGCCTAGTTCAGACAGCGGTTTACCGAAGGCATAACGAGTTTTTGATCGCTCCACCATTAAACCCAGGGCGCGTTCGGCCGCGCCGATACTGCGCATACAGTGATGAATGCGGCCGAAGCCAAACCGACCTTGAGCAATTTCAAAGCCCTGGCCACGTTTGCCAACCATATGTTCAATAGGGATTTTGACGTCAGTAAATTTAATCTGGGCATGGCCATGGGGCGCATCATCATAGCCAAACACAGATTCCATGTGGCTGATGGTGACGCCAGCGGTATCCATGGGCACCACGAAAATTGAATGACGACCATCCAGGGGCGCATCGGGGTTGGTGACGCACATCACCACAAGGAAATTACAGTTTGGATGGCCAGCGCCCGAGACCCAGGACTTTTCACCGTTCATTAACCAGTGATCGCCTTTTAGAATCGCACGGGATGCCAGGTTGCTGGCATCGGACGAGGCCACTGAGGGCTCGGTCATGGCAAAACCCGATCGGACCTCGCCAGAAACCAGCGGCATTAGCCATTGGCTCTGTTGTGCCTGACTGCCGAATCTCGCCAGCACGTCCATATTGCCCGTATCGGGGGAGGCGCAGTTAAACACTTCAGCGGCAATCTCAGTTCTGCCCATGGCTTCTGCCAAATGGGCGTATTCCACGTGGTTAAATTGTTTTGGGCTGAGAAACAGATTAAACAGATCGGCATCTTTTGCTTTTGCCTGCATTTCCGCCATAACGGAGGGTTCGCTCCAACGATCCGCTTGTAGCTGGGCAAAGTACTGTGGCTCGGCGGGAATCACGACCTCATCAATAAAGATCTTGAGTCGCTTCAATATGGGCTGGACTTTCTCTGAAATGCCGATGAACATGGGCGAATACCACGACTATCGAATGGTTAAATAATAACTAGAGGGCATTTAGCCCAGCAACCATAATAAAAATTAGTGATGGGGGAAGCATGTCAGTATTAGAGCAGCCAGAGTTAACTCTGGAGCAGGCGACGGTGACGGGAATGACGCTTGCGTTTCGAGCGCAGGAGCACCCGGACAATATGGCCGTCATATCCAATTACGGTGATCGCACCTTTGGTGAGCTAAATGCCCGGGTAAACCAGTTATCCAGGGTGTTGCGCAACGCCGGATTAAAACCTGATGACGGCGTCGCCATGTTGCTGACGAATCGCCCTGAGTTCATTGAGGTTTATTATGCGTGCATGCGTACAGGCCTCAGGGTGACGCCCATTAACTGGCACCTGACCGGCGACAATGCCAGCTACATCGTGGGTAACTGTGAAGCAAAGGCGTTTATTGCTGATGCCCGCTGTAGCCAGCCAGCAATTGATGCACTGGCAGATAATAAAGCGCAATTAAAGTTGAGTCTTGCTGTGGGCGGAGCCATTGCAGGCTTCCTGGATTATCACGCTGAACTCGATGGCCAGGATGAAGCCAATATCGAGAATCCGGAAATTGGCTCGCAAATGCTTTATACCTCTGGTACCACGGGACGACCCAAGGGTGTGTACCGGCCACGGGTGGTGCCAGATCCAAAAGGCAATGTCACCGTAACCCGGGCGCAGTCCGCTGCCGGTTGGAAGCCCGGTGAGGATTTGTGTTTGTGTACTGGTCCCGCGTACCACGCTGCGCCATTGGCCTTTAATATCAATGGTCCACTAGCGGAGGGCGTTGGGACTGTCTTGATGGACAAATGGGACCCAGAAGAAACCCTGCGTTTAGTGGCAGAGCACAAAGTGACTCATACCCATATGGTGGCCACCATGTTTCATCGCTTGCTGGCATTACCGGAAGAAACCCGGCAGCAATACGATACCTCATCCTTACGCTATGTGGTGCACGGCGCGGCACCCTGTCCAGTACACGTCAAGCACGCCATGATGGAGTGGTTAGGTCCTGTCGTTTATGAATACTATGCTGCCACGGAAGGCGGTGGCGGCTTCTTTATTGATCCTGAAGAGTGGTTGAAGAAACCGGGCAGTGTTGGCATGGCGCCTGGTGCCGATAACCGAATCCTTGATGATGATGGCAATGAAGTGCCGCAAGGGGAGGTGGGTACCATTTACTTTAAGGCACCAGCGTTGCGATTTGTTTATTACAAGGACGAGGACAAAACTTCTGGCAGTTATCGTGGCGATTACTTCACTCTGGGTGACATGGGATATTTCGATGAGGACGGTTATTTGTTCCTAACCGGGCGTAACGCCGAAACCATTATCTCTGGCGGGGTTAATATTTACCCGCAAGAAACTGACGATGTTTTATTGAAGCATCCTGCTGTGGCAGATGTTTGCACCGTGGGTGTGCCTAGCGATGAGTGGGGCGAGGATGTTAAGTCTGTGGTGCAACTGAAAGAGGGCTTTGCCCAGGATGATGAAATGGTGGCTTCTTTAATTGGCTTCTGCCGCGAGCATCTACCTGGCTTTAAATCACCCAAGACCATCGATTTTATTGACGATTTGCCCAGACTGCCCTCAGGCAAAATTCAACGGCGGCTGGTTCGTGCGCCTTATTGGGAAGGTCGTGATAAACAAATCTAACTGCCCCGTGTGCTGAACACGGAGCAATTAGTAAAAGGAGCTTGAAAAGCGGTTACGACGGGCGAACTAACAGTTCGGCGTAGCCGCGTTTATACCTGGCAGGTTCCACTTCTAAAACCACCTGATTGACGAACCGGTCCTTGCGCAGGCGATGTTTGATCCGCTCGCCATGGCCCACATAACCTTCAAGCCCCCGGACCCGCACCCAACGGCCGTTGCCCATGAGGGCGTGCGCTTTGCGGATATACATGGCTCGTTTGGTACCTTGAATCGAAAGCGCCTGCACGCGATCGTTGACGTTGATATATCGCGTTACATCTTTACCTGAGCGACCGCGAAAAGCACTCACCTTTTCCCAGCGGCGGGGTTTGTAGTCGTTACGGTGATCCCGACGGTGTTGATGGACCTGCTTTTTGGTGTCCTGTCGATAATGCTTGCGGTATTGTTGGTGCTTATCTTTGCGGTATTGCTTGTGGTGCCGCTTGTGCTTGTCGCGGTGATCCAACTGATGCTGATATCGCTCAAAGTGGAGGCCACCTTCTTGCCACCAACGTGAATCCGCCTGAGCGGCGCTCGCTAAGAACAAACTAATGAATAAAATGGTGCGTTTCATAATGTCTCCCAATTGATCCTTTGTGGATTTGATGGGAGCAGTTTGCTGCTGGTTACCTGAACGGACCGTTAAGTAGGTCTGAACAAAACCTGAACGCCTGGTTTACGACAAACAGGCTTGTAGTGGTTTGTGCAAAGACTTTTCTGCGCACTTCAATATCTGAACCTCAGTGCAGTCGTGCTGACTGGCAAATACCTGCACGGCGTCAGCAATTAACCTGACAATTTCATCGGTTGCGTGGCGGCTCGATTCCAGCCAGAGGTTATTCACCGTGAGTAAGCTCTTATCGCGATGTGCCTTGCAATCAATGCGACCGATAAACTCATCACCTAACAATAAGGGTAAGGTGAAATAGCCGTATTGGCGCTTGTCTGCGGGCACATAACATTCAATTTGGTATTGGAAGTCAAATAAGCCCTCAAGCTTGCTGCGGTTTATGACAATGTTATCGAAGGGGTTTAGTATTTGGACGCGATTGCGGCTGAGGCGTTTTGGCATGGCTTCAATGTGCTCAAGCTTGGCGTAGTAAGTTTCGCCATTGATCTCAGAGGCAACAATGTCGCCAGTAGAGACACCCTCACTTAACGCCGATTGAATGCCGGGCATGATCTTATACTTCTCCCAGCGACTGGCAATATGACGCATATAACCAATATCTTGCGGTCGCGCAATGCCTTGTGCGCTGAGCATCTGATCTACATAGAACCTGGCGCGTTCCTCATCAGTGGGAGCGCTGAGATCTATATCAGCGGGTAAGACTCGCTCAGTAAGGTCAAAAACTTTTTGAAAACCGCGCCGTTCCGTGACCATCAACTCACCGGATAGAAACAATTCTTCCAGCGCACGTTTGGCGGGTTTCCAGGTCCACCAGCCGTTGCTCTTTTGTCCCGGCGGCGCTTCAAAATCTTTGGACTGCATGGGGCCTTCGTTCCTGATTCGCGCCAGAACCTGTTTCGCAGTTTTGCGATCAGAAAGCTTGTGACGGCCAAAACCATCCATGATTGGCCGATAAAACCGATAGTCCGCCATGGGCAAATAGGCTGCGGCGTGATGCCAATATTCAAAAATGCTGCGTCGCTCGCTGAGCAAACGGTGCAGCCACTCTTCTTGATAGTTGCTTATCCGGCTCTGTAACACATGATGGTGAGCGCGATTAACCACCGAAATGGTGTCAATTTGCACATAACGCAGAGAGTGAATTGCCCGCTCCACGGCATTGATACCGCGACCAAAAGCATCAGGCCGACCCAGACCTTGATGATGCAAGGCAAGTCTGCGAGCCTGTTTCAGATCAAGCAAGGCGTTACTCCGTGATAAGCTCGGGAAATGTCATTATGCCTGACGAAACTGTAATCGAGTGTTTAATTGAGGTACCGATGAAAATTAGCCGTGTTCTTATAAGTTTCCTGGTGGCCTGGGCGCCAGCGCTCTGGGCAGCGAGCCCTGAAGCCACCTATGCCAATCAAGGAATTGTTGCCAGCCGTTCCGTGCCGGCCTCTCAGGTGGGCGTGGATATTATGCGGCAAGGCGGCAACGCGGTAGACGCCGCAGTGGCCACGGCTTTTGCTCTGGCGGTAACTTATCCTTCCGCCGGCAACATTGGTGGCGGCGGCTTTGCTGTGATTCGTCTGCCCGATGGTGAGGTAGTGGCTCTGGATCATCGCGAAAAAGCCCCGGCGGCAGCCCATCGCGATATGTATTTGGATGAAAACGGCGAGCCTGTACCCGGTTTGTCCACCTCCAGTCATAAAGCTTCCGGTGTGCCTGGCAGTGTGGATGGCTTGCTGGTGATGTTAGACAAGTACGGCACGATGAATCGCAAACAAGTGCTAGCGCCTGCTATTAAGCTGGCCAAAGAAGGCTTTCCGCTGGATCACGATCTGGCTCGGCAATTCAAGCGCCGCTTACCCAGCATGGCAAAGTACCCGGCCTCCGTGGCGGTGTTTACCCGGGATGATGGCGAACACTATGAGGTGGGAGATGTCTGGCGTCAGCCTGATCTTGCGAAAACCCTGGAGCGAATTGCCGCAAAAGGTCGCGACGGTTTTTATAAGGGCAAAACCGCTGAATTGATCGTGGCTGAAATGGAGCGGGGTGGTGGCATTATCACCCTGCAGGATCTCGAGGATTATCATTCTGTGTGGCGCGAGCCCGTGAAAGGCACTTATCGCGGTTATGAAATTTATGGCATGCCGCCACCCTCATCTGGCGGCATTTTAGTTCAGCAAATTCTCAATATGCTCGAACCTTACGATCTTGGCGCGTTGGGTTGGGGCAATTCTGAAACTATCCACCTGATGATTGAGGCAGAGCGGCGTGCCTATGCAGACCGTGCTGAATATCTGGGCGACCCAGACTACTACGAGGTGCCGGCGAAAATCCTCACCAGTAAAGACTATGCCAGGCAAAGGTTTGCCTCTTTTGACGAGAACAAGGCGACGCCGAGCGAGGAGGTGGGCGCGGGTACCTGGGGCAGTGAAAGCCTCGAGACCACACACTTCTCTGTTTACAAAGATGGCATGATGGTGGCATTTACCACCACCATTAACAGCGGCTACGGTAATAAGATCGTGGTCCCAGGTGCGGGCTTTTTGTTAAACAATGAGATGGATGATTTTTCTATCAAGGAAAACACGCCGAATCAGTTTAATGTGATTGGCCGTGCTGCCAATGCCATTGAGCCGGGCAAGCGCATGTTGAGTTCCATGTCGCCGACAGTGGTGACAAAAGACGGTGAACCGTTTTTGATTACCGGGTCACCTGGCGGCTCAACCATCATCACTACTACCTTGCAGGTGATCCTTAACACCATTGATCACGAAATGCCGATTGATGATGCGGTATCGCTGCCGCGCTTCCATCATCAATGGAAGCCAAATCGAATTTATTACGATGGCTACGCGTTTAGCCCGGATACCCTGGAAGCCCTGAAGCAAAAAGGGCATCAGAGTTTTGTCAAAAGTCGCTTTGGTCGTGGCATTGGTGACGCTAATTCTATCTTAATCAAAGAAGGTGTGATCTCTGGCTCAAGCGATCCCCGGGGAGCTGGCGCCGCGATCGGCTACTAGGCAAGTTATGATGCAACGGGTGCTGCTCATTGATGGTTTGAATCTGGTTCGACGAATCTTTGAGGCGCGAGGTGCCACTGCGGGGGCTGAGTTTGTGCAATCCTGTACGCAATCACTGCAGCGTTGTTTAGCGGATTTGCACCCCAGTCATGCTGTGGTGATTTGGGATAGTCAAGAACCCACCTGGCGGCACTTACTGGCGTCGGAGTACAAAGCTAATCGGCCCCCCACACCACCGGAGCTGGTGTCCGCACTACCTGATCTGGAGCGGGCATTTGCAGAGATTGGCGTTGCCAGTCTGACCGTGCCTAACTATGAGGCGGACGATGTGATTGCCACCATGAGTGTCAAACTCAAGACGGCTGAGCATACCGAAGCGGTGATCGTTTCTACCGATAAAATGTTTTATCCAATGCTGCTCAACGGCGCGCAAATCTATCACCAGTTTGATCGGCAGTTTATTCAACCGGAGACGGTGGCAGCCAGGTACCAGCTAGGACTAGCCCAGTTAATGGATTACTGGGCCTTATCCGGTGATAACAGCAACAATGTCAAAGGTGTTCCCGGTGTGGGGAAGAAAACCGCAACGGAGCTCCTGCAAACCCACGGTGACATCGCCACAATGCTGCAAGCCCTACCAGAGCAAACGAAAGGCGCGCTAAAAAAGGTCCAGCAGCACGAGCAAACTTTGTCCCGTTGCCAGCAGCTCGTGCAACTCAAAACCGATGTGGAGCTGGGGGTAAATCTAAAGGATTATCGGCTCGATGAGGCTTAGTTGAGCCACTCGGGAGGAATGTTCTCTTCCATGAGTTGGGTAATGCTAATGGTCTTAATGTCGTGATCACGACCTACCTCTTCAGCAAATTCCGAAATACCGTTGGTGCGTGAAAAGACCAGAGCTTGTGGGTATTTGTCTTTGATCCACAGGGACGTACGTAAGTTGTTAGCTGCATTACCCGTGCCGAGAATTAACACCGGCTCACCTTTATCAAGCTCGGCATTGTTGGCCACCCGGCGCCAGACGTCGGGGTGGGAAATGTCGCCTTGCAGTACATACTCCTCATCGATGCTGGTATGCGAGCGCTGCTCTTGCACTACCTGAATGCGGCGGTGGGCATCCAGATCAATCAAAACCACGCGATCAATGTGGTGGGGCGTGTTGATCTGCAATTCTTCTAAAATGGTCTGGCCGAACAAGCCAAAGCCCGCGAGTACAACCGTGTCTTTACCGGCGGTTTTTACAAAATGATCAAGTAGGGTGTCTCTGACCAGCGCCTTAGCGGCAAGGTTGTAAGAGTTAAAGCGCACGGTTTGTTCTGCCACTCTCGTGCCTGACATGGCCCTTAAGAAGCGTAAGCTGGCGCAATGGATAACCACTTTTTGCGCTAATGCCGGATACAACCTTAATATTTTCGACGCCGCCTCAAAGGCGAAGAAGTCGTTGTCTCCCAACAGCAATACCCGGGTTGCCCGGTCAAGCTGTAACTCCCGGAGCAGGAATTCATGGGTAATATCACCTTTCACCACGGTAACGTTAAAGGTTTCAGCGAGTTCAAGTTCGCGCACCGGGTCGATGGCCACATCCACCACGATGACTGCAACAGTGGGATTCGTAGCGCGGAGTACGCGCAGGTAGCTCGTGGTTAAATCGCCGCTACCGACGATAACAATGTGGTTACGGATGCGCCGCAAGTGCCAGCGCCGTTGCGCCATGGCCGTGAGTACGGCATCAATGACCGCTGACGCTGTCAGTAATGGGGCGCCGAAATAGGCGATCCAAACCATCCCGCGGGCGAGCCACGGCCCTCCAGTGGGCGTGCCAAGATCAAGTCCACCCACTACAAACAAGCCAAGGCTGTAATAGGCTTTGCTTAATGGTGAGGCATCGACGATATCCGGTCGCTCGGTCAGGCTGACGTTGAACATCAGGCCAACAAAGGCGAACAGAAAAAATAAGATTGCGAGCCACCAGCGCCAACTGATGCGGCTTGTGTCCACAGGATGGATATTCACTGGATGCCAGCTTGTTTTTGTATAGTTAGGTTATTATAGCCTTGTTGACCCCATGGTTTTTCTCTTATGCGCAGATTTCTTTGCTTCAGCATTGTCTTGCCGCTCTGGCTGTGTTGCACATTGGCCATGACAGCCAATGCCCAGCAGCATACGCCGTTGCAGCAAATCACCCCGGCGAATATTGATCAACTTGAACTCGCTTTTCAGTTCCGCACCGGGGACCTTGGCGAGGGCTTTAAAGGCAAGGGGCATACCTTGCAGGCTACGCCGGTTTATTGGCAAGGCAAGCTCTATGTGAGCACATCAAGCAACCTCGTGATTGCGGTGGACGCGAAAACCGGCGCTGAATTGTGGCGCTTTGATCCAGAGCTCAATCGCAATATGAGTTACTCGGAAAGTGCTTCTCGCGGTGTCTCGTTATGGCATGGGGACGATAAAAGTTGCCCGCATAAGGTCTTGATGGGCACCTTATCTAGCAAGTTATTTGCCTTGAATGCCGAGACCGGCAAACCATGCCCTGATTTTGCGCAGGGTGGTGTGATTGACCTGAGCGTGGGGATTAAAAACTTCCGTCCCGGCGAGTATTCGGTAACCTCGCCCGTAGCAGTGTTAAAAGACCGGATCATTGTCGGTTCGGCCATTGGCGATAACGGCGCGGTGCAGTTAGAGAACGGCATTGTTCGTGCCTATGATGCCAGGAGTGGTGAACTGCTGTGGTTTTGGGATCCGATTCCGAGAAACGCAGACAATCCAGCGGCAATTAGCTGGGCCGAGCAAAGCGCGTTTGTCACCGGTGCGGCCAATGCCTGGGCACCGCTCGCCGTGGATGAGGCTAACGGTCTGGTTTATGTACCCACCTCATCGCCTAGCCCAGATTTTTATGGAGGTGAGCGAAAAGGCGCAAATCGTCATGCCAATTCTCTGGTGGCGCTGCACGTGGCGACTGGTGAAATAGCCTGGAGTAAACAACTCGTTCATCACGATCTCTGGGATTACGACTTGCCTGCCAAACCCGGTTTGATGACCTTGCGACGAGATGGCAAGGATATCCCAGCAGTGGTGCAGGTAAACAAAACCGGCATGGTGTTTGTTTTTAACCGGCTGAACGGAGAGCCACTGTTTCCCATGGAAGAACGCCCGGTGCCCGCCAGTGATGTGCCGGGCGAGTTGGCGCACCCGACCCAGCTATTCTCGTCGATCTCGCTGATGGATTTAGAGCCGTTGACCGAGGATGATGCCTTTGGGGTTTATTACTTTGATCGCCGTGACTGTAAAAAGATTATTAACAGTTATCGCAATGAAGGAATTTTCACACCGCCGAGCATCAATGGCACGATCTTATATCCATCGTATGCCGGTGGCATGAACTGGGGCGGCATCGCCATTGATCCAGAGCGACAAATTGGCGTGATGAATTTCAATCAAATTGCCGCATTGGTGAAACTGTTACCTCGCCGGGTGTTTGACCGGGTGGTGGCCAATGGCGAAATGCCTGGCTGGCAGCTCACGGCGCAGCGCGGCACGCCCTACGGTATGGCACGGAAAATATTTCTCTCTGAGGCAGGGTTACCTTGCACCCGGCCACCCTGGGGTTCTATTGCTGCGGTGGATTTTTCTACCGGTGAGATTTTGTGGAAAAAACCTCTTGGCACTATTCAGGATACAGCGCCAGCACTGGTGCCCAATTTTGAGTGGGGCGTACCGAACTCGGGTGGTCCTTTGACCACTGGTTCTGGCTTGATCTTTGTTGGGGCCAGCGCGGATTATTATTTGCGCGCTTTTGCCACAGATACGGGCGAATCCTTGTGGGAATACCGATTGCCAACGGGGGCAAACGCAACCCCTATGTCCTATGAGCATGAAGGCAAGCAGTATGTCGCGGTAGCCGTGGGTGGTCATAGCGGCCTGGGAACGCGCCGGCATGACGCCTTTATGGTGTTTAGTCTGCCGGGCAAATAATCTCCCAATTGCTCTGGGCGCCAATGTTAGAATGGCGATTTGCCCAGAGGACATAACATGTTGCCCTGTTTCAAGGCATACGATATCCGTGGTCGTATTCCAGATGAGTTAAACGTAGATCTTGCTTACCGTATTGGCCGGGCCTACGCCCAGTTTATAGAGGCTGCTGAAAGTACCCGCAATGTGGCTGTTGGTCACGATATTCGCCTTTCCAGCCCGGAAATCTGCGACGCCCTGGTGGAAGGTCTGCGGGATGGCGGCGCTCACGTGCATCACATTGGGCAGTGCGGCACAGAAGAAATTTACTTTGCCACCAGCCACTTCAAACTTGACGGCGGCATTGTGGTCACCGCGTCTCACAATCCGAAAGATTACAACGGCATGAAGCTGGTGCGGGAAGACTCAAAGCCCATTAGTGGCGATACAGGTTTGAAAACCATCGAAGCCCTTGCAGACGCGAATGAATTCCCGCCGGTTAAGGAGCGGGGCACGCTACAAAGTCTGGATCATCAAGCAGCTTACATCGAACGCTTGTTGGGGTATGTGGCGAACACTGAACTTAAGCCGCTGAAAATCGTTGTGAATCCGGGGAACGGTGGCGCTGGTGCCGTGATCGACGCACTGGAGGACAAATTACCTTTTGAGTTTATCAAAGTGCACCACGAGGCAGATGGTAACTTTCCCCACGGCGTGCCTAACCCGCTGTTAGAGGAAAATCGCCAGCCCACCATTGATGCCATCCTTAAAGAAGGTGCGGATTTAGGCATCGCCTGGGATGGCGACTTTGATCGTTGCTTCTTCTTTGACGCTGCCGGGCGCTTTATTGAGGGTTACTACATTGTGGGCTTGTTAGCCGAGGCGTTCCTAAATGCCGATGCCAACAGCAAAGTGGTTCATGACCCACGTTTGACCTGGAATACCATTGATATTGCCGAGCGCATGGGTGGCACCGCGATTATGAGCAAAACCGGCCACGCCTTTATTAAAGAACGGATGCGGGATGAGGATGCCGTGTACGGCGGGGAAATGAGTGCCCATCACTATTTTCGCGATTTTGCTTATTGCGACAGCGGTATGGTGCCGTGGCTGCTGGTCACCGGGTTGATATCTAGTAAAAGTAAGAGCCTCGCGGAGTTAGTGGACGAGCGTATCGAACAGTTTCCTGCCAGTGGTGAAATTAATCGCCGCATCGAAGATCCCAAAGCGGTGTTAGCTAGCATCCAAAGTCAGTATCAGGATGCTGCCGAGAGCACCGACCATACTGACGGCTTAAGTATGGAGTTTGGCAACTGGCGATTTAACGTACGGATGTCCAACACCGAGCCGGTGGTGCGTTTAAACGTTGAGTCCCGTGCTGACGTCGAACTCATGAATACTAAAACCAGTGAGTTGTTGGAGCTGATGGGCGGCGAACCTTTATGAGCGAAATGTTAGCCAATGGCGTGCGCCTGAATTTCGATATTCAAGGTAACCCTGAGCACCCGACCATGGTGCTTATCCGTGGGCTGGGTACACAAATGTCAGAATGGCATCCAGACCTCCTGCAGCAGCTACAAGACCTTGGTTTGCAGATCCTGATTTTTGATAACCGCGATGTGGGGTTGTCTGAGAAACTTGCTGACCGCAAATCAGCACCCTTTGCTGAGGTAGCCAGCGGTGAAGCAGAGCCGCCTTATACGCTCACTGACATGGCGGCCGATGTATGTGGTTTGTTGGATGGTTTAAACATTGAAAGCGCCCATGTGCTGGGTATTTCCCTGGGTGGCATGATTGCCCAGGTCATGGCCGCTCAGTTTCCTGCGCGGGTCAGCTCGATGCTATCGGTGATGTCCAGTAGCGGCAGCCCAGGTTTACCGGGGCCGAGCGATGCCGCATTGGCAGCATTTAATGAGCCAGTACCTGAAACGCCTGAAGCCGCCATTGAGCAAACCGCCCGACACAAGGTGGTTTTTGGTAGCCCCGGCTATCCTGAATCTTTGGAGCAGCGTCTGGCTGATGCTCGCTCAAGTTATGAGCGCTGTCATTATCCAGAGGGGGTGGCGCGTCAGCGGCGAGCCGCAGCCAGCCAACTAGACCGCTCTGAAATGCTGCAAACCATTCAAAAGGTGTGCACGGTGATTCATGGAGAAGATGATGCGTTGATTCCTCTGGCTTGTGGTAAAGATACAGCGCGACTGATTCCCAACGCGCACTTTGTTGCAGTACCAGGTATGGGTCACAACATTCCGCAAGCCCTGGTGCCCGAATTTGTGCAGTTAGTTGCGGAACATCTACAACGCGCGCGGGCCAGCGAATCGTGAGTTGGCTAGGTAAGATTTTAGGCGGCGGTCTTGGTTTTATTGTCGGCGGCCCCGTAGGCGCAGTGTTGGGTGCAGTGGCGGGGCACCATACACTGGATTCCGGTAATAGTGGCGGCGGGTTGTTCAGCGCGCTTGAGAACAAGCAAAGCATTTACTTCACTGCTACCTTCTCGATGCTGGGCAAGCTGGCAAAAGCCGATGGTGTGGTCACCCAACAAGAAGTTGATGTCATTGACCGGGTCATGCGCGAGAACTTAAGGCTACCGCCCCCTGCACGGGAGCTTGCGATCAAGATTTTCAACGAGGCGAAAAACTCTGACCAGCGTTTTGAAGATTTTGCGCAGCAGTTTTATGCGGAGTTTGGTAACTCAAGAGAAGTCCTGGCCTCCATTATTGATCTGCTATTGCTCGTGGCCCATGCCGATGGTCAGGTTAGTGATGCTGAAGAAGCCATGATTCAAAGTGCTGTGCGCATTTTTCATCTGGAAGATCATTATCAACAGTTAAAAGGCCGCTTTGCCGGTGTGCCGGACGATATCAATCGGTTTTACACCATGCTCGGTGCGAAGCGCGGTGACTCTCTGGCGAGTATCAAAAAGAAATACCGCAAATTGGCCATGGAGTATCACCCTGATCGCATTCAGTCCCAGGGTATGCCGCCGGAATTAGCGGCAGCCGCCGAAGATAAGTTTAAAGAGATTCAACATGCCATGGATATGGTAGAGAAGGATATACGTGCCCAGTAATAGCGGTGAACATGTTCCCTTAAATTTCCTCCGCCGCTCTGAGGCTGAGATGCAACAGCGAGCTGAAGATTACTATGCGCTGATGCGGCGCCGTCGTTCTGTCCGGGACTTTTCTCCTGAGCCAGTGCCCCGGGAGATTATTGAGCATTGCCTCCTCACCGCTGGCACTGCCGCGAGCGGTGCCAATTGTCAGCCCTGGCACTTTGCCGTGGTGTCTGATCCAGAAATTAAATCCACCATCCGTATCGAAGCGGAGAAAGAAGAGCGGGCTTTTTATGAGGAGCGTGCGCCACAAAGTTGGTTGGATGACCTGGCGCCTCTAGGCACCGATGCCAATAAACCGTTTTTAGAAACCGCGCCGTATTTGATCGGTGTTTTTCAGCAGCGGTTTGGTACCACGGAAGAGGGTGACAAACAGAAGCACTATTATGCGACTGAGTCCGTGGGACTGGCCACGGGGCTTTTGATCAGCGCGTTACACAATGCCGGCCTTGCGTGTTTGACCCACACACCCAGCCCAATGAAGTTCCTTAATGAGATTATGCAGCGGCCCAAATCCGAGCGGCCGTTTGTGTTGTTGGTGGTGGGTTATCCAGCGGATGGCGCGTTGGTGCCGGATATCAGCAAGAAGACGCTAACGGAAATCGCGAGCTTTTTCTAAGCTCGCGATTTGGTGTTGTGGTCTCTAATTCTGTTCGGAATTAGAGCGACGGATTGGCGCGAACGCCGCGCTTATCTGCAGTTTGTTTCGCCGAGGCGATCAAGTCGAGCAGAATGTTGCCCGACTCAATGAGGTAAGCATCTGGCTCATCTTCTTCAATCTCAGCCAGGTCGGCGCTATCTTCTTCACTGCTGGATTCACCACCAGCCGGGGCTTCCACAACACCAGCCATTTCATTACCCACCAGGGTTTCACCGTCAGTTTCTTCGCCGGATTCATCCGGAGAGGTTGTGCCAGCACCGCCAGCCTGGGCAACTCGTGCCGCGGCTTTGGCTTTATTGAGTTCTTCAAGTGAAGCCACCGCATCGAGACCCAGGGCAATACGCTTTTCGTTTTCGATCTTCAGCCAGAAGGCGTCGGCTTCTTCCTGCTCAGCCTTCCGGGTAACTTCATTCAAGCTAACTTCCTTGATATTACTTCGTTCCTGGCGGTAGGCGAGGGCTTGTTCCATATAGTGGAACTCTGGGTCTTTTTCCGCGCGTTCCTCGTGGCGGGCGCGGAGGTCACCGAGCAAGGGTGCAATTGAGCGCTTGGCACGGTAGCCAGTGGCCTTGATCTTGTCCCAGGGTAGCGGTGCGTCAAGACTGCTTTCACCGATTGCTGTGGGATCGAAGTCGTTAGGGAATTCAATATCCGGGACAATGCCTTTGTGCTGGGTGCTCTCACCAGAAATACGGTAGAACTTGGCCTGGGTGAGTTTGAGTTGGCCGCGATTCAAGGGCAGTAGCGATTGCACAGTACCTTTACCAAAAGTTTGATTACCAATGATCACGCCCCGTTCATAATCTTGAATGGCGCCAGCGAAAATCTCTGAAGCCGAGGCGCTGAGGCGATTTACCAGCACCGCAAGAGGGCCGTCGTATATAGTGCGGATGTCGCGATCATTCAAGATATCCACGCGATTACTCTTGCTGCGAATCTGTACCGTTGGGCCGCGATCAATAAAGAGGCCCGTGAGGGTCTTGGCTTCTTGCAGAGAACCACCGCCATTGTCACGTAAGTCAATGACCACACCTTCAACGCCTTCCTGCATAAGTTCGACGAGCAGTTTCTGGACGTCGCGGGTGGTGCTGCGATAGTTCTTCTCACCAGCTTGTAGGGCCTGGAAATCAATGTAGAAGGTGGGGATATCGATCACACCGATTTTGTGTACGGCGCCGAATTGTTCCACTTCGATAATGTCAGACTTAGCTGATTGTTCTTCCAACTTCACCGTGTTGCGGGTGAGGGCAATGGTTTTGGTCATGTCCGGATTGGCAGCGGGAATAATGTCTAGCTTCACTACTGTGTCTTTCTCGCCGCGAATAAGCTGCACAACCTCGTCGAGACGCCAGCCAATCACATCCACCATTTCGCCGTCACCCTGGCCAACGGCAACGATCTTGTCCTCAGGAAAAATCAGCTTGCTCTTCTGGGCGGGGCCTGCTGGCACCAGGCTGACCACTTTGGTGTACTCATCTTCACGTTGCAAGACAGCGCCAATACCCTGGAGCTTAAGGCTCATATTGATATTGAAGTTCTCCGAGGTGCGTGGCGAGAAGTATTGCGTATGGGGGTCGTAAGTTTTCGTGAAGGAGTTCATATACAACTGATACACGTCTTCACTATTAGTTTGCAAAGTTCGTGATAAGCGATTTTTGTAGCGTTTCAGCAGTAGCTCCTGGGTCGCCTCGGTATCCTTGTCGGCCATTTTCAGATTCAACACCGCGTTTTTGATGCGCTTGCGCCACAGATCATCGAGTTCCGCCGTGGTTTTCGCAAAAGGCGCATCCTCGCGATCCAGTACCAGCACCTCATCAATGGTGAAATCATAGTGATCAATGCCGTTTTCAAGCCTGGCGATGACCTGCTCAAAACGGTCCACCACGCGGCGGTGGTACACGTTAAATATCTCGAAGGCAGGGCCAACGTTGCCGCGTCGTAGAGCATTGTCTAAATCAAAGCGAAGACGCTCAAAGTTCTCGATATCAGAAGCCAGGAAGTAGCTTTTCGAAGGGTCGAGATCATCGATGTAGTTATCAAAGATCTGACTCGACAGATCATCATCTAAAAGTGTGCTGACATAGTGGCGACTAGCCAGGGCATCCACAATGTTTCGGGTGGTATTGCTGTGTACCGGTAGGGGCTCAAGTTCAGTAAATTTGGCGTCCGGTACAGTGGCCGAGACGCTGCCTGCCATTAGCAAGCCAGCCAAGGCGATAAACTTGATGAAGTAGAGGCAAGTATTGCCGCGGCGATTCAAACTGGTACTCATGTATGTATCGTGCCCTGTGATTTAAGTTCTGGCCTTCGTCCTCGCAAGCTAAGTTGTACTTACGTGGCTTCGTCCAACGTGAGTTGCGTTTTTGGCCTGTAAAGTTTTAGAACCTTCAAGACGTAAGAGTTCCAGCTACTTACACCGAATTTCTCTCGTTCCATCGCAATATCACTGTTTAATCCATTTCTCATCAGGCCCAGGTGAAACCTTGAGCCTACGCTTGAGTTTACTGGTGTGAAGCAAAAATAAGCAAGGAATTGCGATGAGGCGAGGTCATTTGCCTTCGATGTGCAATAATGGCGGCTCATTTGCTCAGATGGAATCTTCAAAGGAATGCAAAAAGCTTTAAAAAACAGTCTATTACTGGCTTTATCTCTGGTGTTTTCTAGCCTGTCTAGTGCTGAAGAAAGTCAGCCGCCGGCTCCAGAACCTGTAACCGACAGTGAGATTGCCTACTTTTTTGGTTATCGATTTGGCAATGCTTTGCTTGAAGGCGGTAATGGTGATGTGGATATGGAAGACCTGATGAAGGGAATGCAGGACTCTTTAGATCGCGCTGAGCCAAAACTTGATCAGCCCCGGCAACAGTTGGTTATTCAGGAAATCCAGCGCCGCCGGATTGCCCAGCTAGAACAATTAGCGACGGACTTCATGACAGAAAATCGTAAACAGGAAGGTGTTCAGGAAACTGCTTCTGGCTTGCAGTATGTTGTGCTTGAGCCTGGTGGTGGCGATGCACCTGACATCGACAGTCAGGTGACCGTGCATTACGAGGGTCGCTTGATCAATAACCAGGTATTCGATAGCTCGTTACAACGTGGCCAGCCCGCCACCTTTGCCCTGAATCAGGTCATTGCTGGTTGGACCGAAGGTCTGCAACTGATGAAAGAAGGGGGTAAAACTCGATTCTTTATCCCGCCAGAGCTGGGTTATGGCCCCGGTGGTACATCTTCAATCCCACCTCACGCTGTTCTGGTATTTGATGTGCAGCTGATTGAAGTGGTTGAAGAAGAAGCAGCAGCCACTACGCCTTAACGGTTAGTCCAACACCGTCATACCGATCGCTTCCAGCAGGGAACGCTGCTGGAAGCTGTCGATGGTAACCCCGCTCATATCGAGCTCGCGGATATCCAGGCCATCCAGGCTTGAACCTCGCAAATCAGCACCGTTCAAGGTCAATCCTGTGGCAGTCATGCCGTGCCATTCATTATCTCGTAGGTCAGCTTCCGCCAGGTTAGCGCGGCTAAAGTCTGTATGAATCAGCCGCGAGCCGTTAATCGTTGCAGACTGCAGTTCCGCTCCGGCAAAAGAGCTGTAGGCGAAGTTGCAATCCGTGATACTGAGATCAAACAGGCGCACTTTACCGCCAACATCGCTTTCTGCTGTGACCTGACTAAAATCTGCTCCTTGTACCTGACAGTCAGTAAACTCCGCGCGGTACAGATTTGCCCGGGCAAAATCTGCCATGGATAAATCACAATTGTTGAATACCGTCCCGCCAAGGTTGCTAAAGCGAAACTCACAGCCAGTTTCGGTTTCTCGATCGTAAAATCGGCAGCGACGAAACACACAGTCGTGAAAACGGAGGCTGCGGAAGGTCGACGCGGTGAAAACGCAGTCGATGAATTTAACGTCGGTCATCTCGTCGCAGTCAAACTGCACGGACTGGAATTCAACGTCCGTAAACACCACATCGCTGACGGCTTCAATGACCCGCAATGACTGGACGCTGGTGTCAAAGCACTCGCCGCTGGCGCACTGCTCCTGCCAGGTGGCCTCATCAGTGATTGGCATTAGCCCAGGTCTTGCTGCAGACGTTTTGCGCCGAGAGCAATGGCTTCCGCCGCTTCTGGCATCATATCTGTCATCGTGAAGAAGCCATGGATCTGGCCTGCAAAGCGTTGCTTCACAGTATCAACTCCGGCGGCAGCGAGCTTGTCCGCATAGGCTTCACCTTCGTCCCGCAGTGGGTCATATTCCGCTGTAATCACAGTGGCCGGGGGTAAATTCTGCAGAGACTCCGCGCGAAGTGGGCTTAACAGCGGGTTGTTATGATGTTCTGGCCCGGCATAGTGACCAAAAAACCAGGTCATGGTGTCACGACCTAGCATGTAGCCTTCACCGTTCGCTGTATAAGATGCAGTATCCATGGCCGCGTCTGTCACCGGGTAAATCAGCAACTGATGGCGAATCTCTGGGCCATTTTCATCCCGCGCTTTCAAGCACATGGCGGTTGCCAGATTACCACCAGCACTATCGCCAGCCACGGCCAATTTATCGGGGTTGATGCCCAGTTTGGTACCGTTTGCAGCCACCCACTGCAGCGCTTTGTAAGCATCATCTACCGCCCCTGGAAAGGGCGTTTCCGGCGCTAGCGCATAATCCACGGCTACTACAGCATAACCGGTGGCGTCAGCCAGCATTCGGCAAGGGGCATCATGGGTTTCTAAATCGCCAATGACCCAGCCACCGCCGTGGTAAAAGACGATGACCGGCAGTTCAGTGCCCATATCCACGGGGCGATATAAACGCACAGGCACGCCATCGGCATCAAAATCCTCAATGTGCGGCAAAGCTACTTTTTGCAGTTCAGCGTGCATCAATTGATAGCCCGCCCTGGCGTCTGGTGGGCTAAGTTCGTGTAGACCGGGTCCACCGGCCTCGGCCATGGCTTGTAAGATTGCTGCGACGTGAGGCTTAAGGGTCATGGTATGCCAGTGCTCCTGTTATGGTCTTTTTCTTCGAGATCAAGCCGCAGCAGTGTAAGCTAGTAGCTGCTTTAAGTTCCAGCGCTGCGCCCCCATATAAGCATCAGGCTGAGATTGACAGTTTAAATATTGCAGCGAAGCAGGGAGAAAGGTCAGGTTTGTTAAAGTTTTTACGCAACAGTCAGGTAAGAATTCTGTTTAGTGGTTCGCTGTTTACCGCCGCGTTCATTTGGATGGCGGTGACCGCCTATGATGTGGACGAACAAGAGATCAAGGTCTTTCTGGCCATGTCATTTGTGGTGCTGGGTGTATTGATTGCTGCCGGATCATTGTTTGCTGTGGTGATCTTTGCCGTGCGACGGTTGCGCCGCAGCGACGATGGCTTACTGGCAAAAATTGAAGCCATTGAGAAAGAAGCCGCCGTAGATGCGAAATCCGCGCAAGGTGCCGATAGCGAGGCTGAGAAATCAGCGGCCAGCCATTCCTCTGCGTAAGTCTCGTTCTGGGCTTTTTAAGTCTGGTTAAGTCTCGCTGTCAGATGGGGCTTGCAAGTCTGATTTTGTCATTAAGCTAATGAGATTTATGCCCGCCGCTTTGAGCTTTTCGCGGCCGCCTTGTTCCCGGTCAATAATGCAAATTGCCTGCTGACAGTTAGCGCCCGAAAGCACCAGATCCCGGTGGGACAAGACAATCTGCCCACCGCTGGTGACCACATCCTCGACAATAGTGACGCGTTTTCCCTCGTAGGCAGGACCCTCAGCGAGCTTAGCGGTGCCATACTGTTTGGCTTGTTTGCGCACAAACAAGCAGGGTAGGCCGGTGACTTGTGACAACATGGTGACCACAGGAATACCGCCCATTTCCAGGCCGGCAAGGATTTCAGTGTCAGGAGGTACCAGTGTTGCCATTTCGGTCGTGATGTCTCGCAGCAATTGCGGGTCTGACTCTAACTGATACTTATCAAAATACTCGTTGCTGACGACCCCTGAACGCAGGGTAAATTCACCGCTTAGGTGTGCCGCTTGATAAATGCGCCGGGCAAGGTCTGAGTTGGGCACGCTGGTCTAGTCCAGAGGCCGTAAGAACCGGTCAGCTCTTGGCATGTAATAGGCGTCGTAATCTACCGAGAATGCCACTGTGTGGGCGCGGCCAGTGATGCGATCTCTTTCCACCAGGCCAATGCGCCGCGAGTCGCGACTGTTGTCGCGATTGTCACCCAACATCAAATACTGATTTTCAGGAATTTCGATGGGACCAAAACTGTTGTAGTTGTTGGGCGGTGAGGGCACCAGCATCACCGGATGCTGAATATTTTCATGTTGCTCGAGGAAAAATGCGTGGCTGCGACGTTGGGAGTAGTCCACCTGATTGACAATATCATCGCCGAGACGACTGTAAGTGGCAGGCTTATCATTGATATAAAGCTGGTTGTTGCGCATGGAGACCACATCGCCAGGTACGCCTATGACGCGCTTGATCAGGAGCTTTTCATCCGCAGGTGAATAAAAGGTGACAATTTCACCAGGGCGAGGATCGTTCCACTGCGCCAGGTGCCAGGTTGTGAAGGGTACCTTAAGGTCATAGGCCAGCTTATTCACTACCACGCGATCCCCTTCGAGGATGGTGGGTTTCATAGAGCCTGTAGGAACCTGGTTCCAGTCAGCAATGGCGGAGCGAAAGATCACCATCACCAGCAAAAATACGATGAGGTTTTTCCATTCGTGCCAGAATTTGGCAAAGGATTGCTGAACTGACTGTTTATCCATAGCTAAAAGTTACCTGATTTCTAGTCGCTGGAACAAGCTGAAATTTTGCCCGTGGTGTGCCGCCAAATGGCTGGATCGTCATCCCCTATGGCCCCGACAAAGGCTGTACAAAGGCCACCGTGCGCTGTAATCTTACTCGATGTTTTTGGGGTAACTCCTTGAATATTCATAAGAAGATAAGGGCATTGAGTTAATGCTTAAACTGCAGTTCAAGGACGGTCGCGCCGAACCAGTGGCTCTGGTTGCTCCCGGCAAAACCATCGGCAAAGGTGCAATCAACGACATCGTCATCGATGAAAAGGGCGTTGCAGGATTCCACGCGGACTTAAAAGTGGAAGGCAACACCGTCACCATCTCGGATGTGGACACCAAAACCGGTACTCAACTAAACGGCGATCTTCTAACCGGTCCCACTACGCTGCGGGCTGGCGATGTCATTATGATTATGGGAGTCGAGCTGGAAGTGGTTGAGGATGATCCGGCCAACCATGCAAAAACCCTGGTGCTATCCGGCAATGCACTGATTGCTGGTGCAGATGCCTGGCACTTAATTGCCGATAGCGGACCTGAAAAGGGCCAGCACATTCCTTTAACAGAACGAACCGAAGTAGGTCGAGCGCTGGATTGCGACATTTCTATTTTAGAGCCGGCATTATCGCGCAAACATGCAGAGCTCTGGCCTGAAGGAGATGAGTTGATTCTCCGTGATCTTGGCTCAGCAAATGGCACTCATGTTAACGGTGAGAAGGTGGATGAAGTGAAGCTAAAAGACGGCGACGTCCTGCAGTTCCACAAAATCCGCTTTATCGTTAAAGCCCCGGGCTAATTCCTAAAATTCCGTCAAGACCGGTACTTGCCCGTGTTTACATGGCCGTGGTGGGGTAACCGCGATGTTGCAAGGTTTCATTAATCTCATCAATGTGCGCCTGGTTTCGAGTTTCCACGGTAACTGAAACGCCGATCTGGCCAACTGGAGCCTGACTGGAAAAGCGGTGGTGCTGAACTTCGAGCACGTTGGCGCCCAGTTCCCGATAAATACCCAGCAGCTCTTCCAGGCCACCAGGCCTATCGGCAATAACCGAACTCAAGCGCACCACCCGACCATCGAAAGACAAGCCGCGATTGATGATTTTTGCCAGCATGTTCACGTCAATATTACCGCCGGAAATAATCGATAAGGTCTTTTTGCCTTTTAACTCCGGCACCCGATCATTTAACAAGGCTGCAATGGTCACGGCCGCTGAGGCTTCAACTACGGTTTTCTCGATTTCTAACATCAGCATAATGGCGTTGGCAATTTCATCGCTACTCACCGCAACCAGATGATCCACATGCTCATTCACCACCGCCAGATTGCTGGCAGCAACCTGGCGTACGGCAATACCGTCGGCAATGATTGGTTGCGCGGCTACCTCAGTGGGTGAACCCAGGGCTTTGGCTGCCGCCATACCCTGGCAAGTGGCTTCTTCAATACCAATAATCTTAATGTCTGGGTTCTGGGCTTTGACATAGGTGGCAATGCCATTAATCAAGCCACCACCACCAACAGGCACGAGAATCGCCTCAATCCCAGCAGCGTTGGGATCTTCGAGAATTTCCAATCCAAGAGTTCCCTGACCTTCTGCCACACGTGGGTCATCAAAGGGATGCAGAAAGGTGCGGTTCTCGGCTGCTTCAATTTCTTTGGAGTGGCGAAACGCATCGTCAAAAGTTGCCCCATGCAGAATCACCTCAGCGCCCCAGTGTTCTGTAGATTTTACTTTCACCAGGGGTGAGTGTTTCGGCATGACGATCTTGGTCGAGATACCTAGCCGATTACCATGATAAGCCACGGCCTGGGCATGGTTGCCGGCACTGGCGGCAATCACGCCGCGGGCCTTTTCCTCATCGGAGAGGCTTAGCAACTTGTTTAGCGCACCACGCTCTTTAAAAGACCCGGTCATTTGCAAGTTTTCGAGTTTAAACAATACCTCGCAGCCGCAAATGTCCGAGAAGGTTGCGCTGTGAGTAATGGGCGTTTTCACGATATCGGCGCGGATTTTTTCGTAGGCGGCGCGAATAGAAGCCGGATCGATGGCAGTTTGGCCTGCGGTACTTGGAGCAGAAGTCATGGTGTTTAGCTGGTTTGGGATTCAGGTGTGACAGGCACAGCTACATCAGTGACCGGTGTTCTAAGCCAGGTAAAAATCTGGCGCAGTCCCGGCGGCTTGCCCGTAAGTAGGATGCCAATTCTGAATATCTTGGCAGCAAACCACAAGGCAATTACGACGGAGATCAGCAGTAGTAGGGTAGTAATCACGTATCCATGGTGGTTGGTGGTCCCGCGGCGCGATTCATCATGACAAAGGGTGTCAGCGGTGGAATGTAGCTTAAAATCTGCGCCAGGGTGCCGTTGGGATCGCGGCCAATGGGCACCATGAGCAAGATTGGCAACATTTGCACCAGTTGCACCGGTAACATCAGGTTTTGCGCTTCCTTTAGGTTGTTACATACGGAACCAAGCCCCACCAGGATCGCCGCATACAGTAAATAGCCCAGCAAGAAATAGACAAAGAAAGAGCCCAGAAACCAGGGATCTACTGCCACGGCGGTAATATCCAGGGGAATATCTAAACCAATCAAGCGAGGCAGGAAGATAAAGAAACCGATGGCCATCAGTAACCAGGAGCCAATAATGGTTAAGCCGGTTAAGGCGATGCCGAGTATTTTGCCAGCCATCAATACAATTGGAGAAATGGAGGAGAGCAGCACCTCAATAAGTTTGTTGGACTTCTCTTCGATGGTGTTGGTGAGGAGCATTTGCGTGTTAATCAAAACCGAAATCCACAGCAGGTAAACAAATACCACCGGTGCCCACTGCCGAACCACATCCGTTGAATCCACTTCTTCTTCCTGGCCCGTATCGTCAATCTGTTTGGCGGCAAACTCCGTGGGTTGATTGATCCACTCGGCAATCTCGGCGTCGATGTTTTCTGACTTCAAGCGTTCAGCGCGAACTACCTTGGTGACATGGCGGCCGTACCAGTTGAGTAACTCGCGGTCCGTGAGGTTGTTGGAGACAAACCGAAAGCCCGCATCGGAACTCACCGGGTCTGCACCGAGCACGATGTAGGCAAACAGCTCATTGTTCCTGACCGCTTGATTGAGATCCTGGATGCTGCGACCGGCGACGGCTTCATAGCGAAAGTGATTGCTGGAAATGCGGTTTGATAACTCGCCGCGCGATTTGGCATCCAGTTGCTGCCACCAGGCGCTGATTTCCGTGCGGTGTAATTGGAAAAAATCCACGACGTATAGGGGTGCCGTTGCGTCGAGCTGGTGGTTGACGTCGAGAATGGCCCGGGCAACATCATTTAAGACCTCGTCGTTGGCATCCTTGAGATCTGACTTGATCTTATCTAATGGCGTTCTAATGTCGTCACTGGGTTCAGCTCGCAGGTAAGCGCGGACGTCGCTCATCTCAAGTTCATAGACAACGGCCTGCTGCAGCCAACCTGATTCATCCACCACTGTAAAGGTTTGCGCCTCGCGAGTTGACGAAACTAACAACGGCACGATGCCGATCAGCAGCAACATGATTGGCATCATCAAAATGCTCAGCCAAAAACCCTTGGTGCGGATGTTTTCCATAAACTCCCGCTGGGCAACCAATAGGGCACGATACATCAGGCTGACCCTCCAATGGCGCGCACAAAGATCTCGTGCAGGGAAGGGGTTTTCACGGAAAATTGGCGAATGGCCACCTGGTCCACGAGCCTTCTTAAAATTTGCTGGTGGTCTGCGTTTAACTCGATGGATAACTCAGCGGCTTTGCCCATGTCATTGACTCGAGTAACGCCAGGCAGGCTGGTAAACAGGTCGCCTGAATTGTGGCCATCATATTCAAGATAGATGGTTTGGCTGGCAGC